>CAYPTG010000202.1:0-4751 GCA_964413455.1 uncultured Mycobacterium sp.
GGTGCGGTGACCGCGGCCGGGGCGGCGCTGATGGTGTGGACGCCGATCCCGCTGCTGCCCGAGCACCACGAAGCCGAGGCGTCCTGGTGGCGGCAGCTGGCCGGGATGTCCTACGTGTGGTGGGCGCTGGCGTTGATCGCCGTGGCTGGGCTTCGTACGGCTAGCCGGCGGCCGTCTCCGGAATCCGCGTCGCCGATGACTGACCTGGCCCAGCCGGCTTGATACTTGCCACCTGGCCTGGCACGCCGGGCTTGAGCGACGCGGCGTAGATGTCGACGTACTCCTGACCGGACAGGTTCATCAGCTCGTACATCACCTCGTCGATCACGGCCCGCTCGATGAACCGGTTGCCGGCCATGCCGTCGAACCGGGAGAAGTCCATCGGCTTGCCGAAGCGCACCTCGACCCGGCCGAAATGCCACATCTTGCCGCCGGGCGGGTTGACGACGTCGGTGCCGACCATGGCGACCGGGATCACCGGCACGCCGGTGGCCAGCGCCAGCCGGGCCAGGCCGCTCTTACCCTTGTACAGCCGGCCGTCCGGCGAGCGGGTGCCCTCCGGATACATGCCCAGCAGTTTGCCTTCACTGAGTATCCGTTGCGCGGTCTCCAGAGCGGCCTGGGCGGCGTCGGCGTTGCTGCGGTCGATCGGCACCTGGCCGACCATCGTGTAGAACGCCGCGATCAATCGGCCCTTGATGCCTTTACCGGTGAAGTATTCGGCCTTGGCGAGGAAGGTGATTCGGCGGCGGACGACCAGCGGGAGATAGAAACTGTCGGCCACCGCAAGATGGTTGCTGGCCAGGATCGCCGGACCGGAGGTCGGAAGGTATTCGAGCCCTGTGACTTTCGGGCGGCCGAGGAATGCCAACAGCGGACCCATAAAGACGTACTTGCAAAGCCAGTACCACATAGATCCTCCGTCGCCAGCTCACGCGCAACGGCCTGCGCTTGGGGGCAACTCTACCGAGCAGGTGTTGGCCAGACCACCGAAAAACGGTGTTCACGGTCAATACACAGGCGGTTGTGAAGCCTCCGTCGGGTCGCCGGCGACCTGCTCCACGATGGGCTCGACCACGATAGGAATGTCCTGATACCGCGGGCTCTGGGCCGGCGGCGGGCTGTCGACCGGGGGCGATTCTCCGTCGGCCGCCGGCGGCGGAGTGCTGCCGTCGGGTGCGGATGCGGCCATCGTGCGGACCATCGTCATCAGCGTGATGCTGTGTTCGGCGATCAGGTTCAGCAGCGGGTGTTGCTCACCGTTGACCAACGCGGCCAGCGCACACACCGGGCACCACACCTGCTGGCAGGCCCCCGGCTCGCGCTGGGCGTCGCCGACCGTCGCCGCGGCGGCCCGCACCGCGGGATCGAGCCGGTCGAGCACAGTTTGGGCGAGCCGGCGCAGTTCGGGCCCGATGTCGGGATGTGGTGAGTTCATGCGCGATCCGCTCCGCTTCTCGCTGCTGAGTTCACGCGGGCCACACCTCCGGATCGGGGCGGAACCGCACCGTCAACTCGCTGCCGCGCAGCGCCGCACTGGTCACGATGCAGCGGCGCAGGACCGGGGCCAGCCGGGCCCGACGGCGCACACTGCCGACGCTGATGATCAGGTCGTCACCGGCCCGGCCCAGGCGCAGTTCGGCCGCGTCCAGCGCGGGCAACTCCAACCGCATGCGATAGACGGTATCCAAGCCCGATCCGGACTCCCGCTCGACGACGGGCCGCAGTGGGCCGGGCGGGGCGGATCCGTCGCGGCGACGCGCTTCGTCGAGCAGCTGGCCCAGCGCCTTGGGGCCGATCGGTTCACCGGCCAAATGCGGGGTCAGCACCAGCCGCAGTTCGCCGGTGGCGGCCGCCAGTTCGGCGAGCACCGCCTGCTGCTCGGCGATCCGCGCGGCATACCAGTCGAACGCGGGGTGATCGGGCAGATTGCGGTACTCGTAGGAATCGTCTTGGAACAGAACCTGATTGACGATCACCTCGTTGACCCGGACGCCCAGCACGGCCAGCGAACCCAGTGTGCGCACCGCCTCGGCGGACACCACCCGTTCCGGGGTGAGCACCAGGTGCGCCCCCACCCGCTGCTGGGTCAGCAGCTCCGCGAGGTTTTCCGCGCTGGCATGCATGGCTTCGACGAGAGCGACCGTTGCGGCGCTGCGCGGGTCCTCGACCCCGGCCATCAGCCTCCGATGCCGCGGCCAGCCGCGTTCCAGGTAGACGGCGAACGCCGCCGGCAGGGTCAGCATCCGCAGGGCGTCGGCGGTCGAGGCGCAGTCGACCACCAGGTAGTCCCATCGGCCCGATTCGGCCAATTCCGCCACCTTGCGC
The DNA here is from genome assembly GCA_964413455.1 of uncultured Mycobacterium sp. GTDB lineage: Bacteria > Actinomycetota > Actinomycetes > Mycobacteriales > Mycobacteriaceae > Mycobacterium. Next base: position 2,329 of record CAYPTG010000202.1, read on the forward strand.
AAACCGAGTATCTCTTGGATGCCAGGTAACATCGAAAGTTCTTCCGGTGCAAGATCTTTCAGATCAGAATCCGGAAACCGCGCGGCGAGCACCGGGGCGGCTGAACGCCATGCCGACTCCAGTAGAGCCAGGGTGTCCAGCGCCAGCGCATCCAGATGCCCGCCACCGGCATCGCCCTCCTCGGTCAGCACACGCACCGGCTCGGTCGTGGCGCCGGCCGGCACTGCGACCCCGAGGACGTCGCCGAGCGAGTGCGCCTGATCGGTCGAGACCACCAGCACCCGCTCGCCGGCCAGCGCGGCCTGTACTGCCGTCGCGCAGGCCAGCGTCGACTTGCCGACGCCGCCCTTGCCGACGAAGAAGCCGATCCGGCATGGCACGGTGCTGGACTTTCCGGTGCCGGATACGCCGGGCTCCATCAGCCCTCGACCCGTTTCTTGAGGTTCTGCAGCGCGGTTTCGGTCAATCGGCGCTCGGCCTTGCGTTTGAGCAGACCGATCATCGGCACCTGCAGGTCAACCGACAGTTCGTAGGTGACGTCGGTGCCGGTTCCGCGCGGGGTCAGCGTGTAACAGCCGTCCAGGGCGGTGAGCAGTGTGCTGGAGACCAGCGACCAGCGCACCGAGCTGCGGTCGGCCGGCCAGTGGTACTCGAACACCATGGTGTCCTGCAGCATTGGGGCATCCAGCACCATCCTGGCCAGCCGCGGGTAGCCCTCGGCGTCGGCTTCTAGAACTTCGGCCTCGGGGTACTCCGACACCCATTGCGGATATGAGGCAATGTCGGCGATGACGGCCATCACGGTGCGGAGGTCCGCATCGATGTAGATGGTCTGCGCCGTCTTATCAGCCACTGTTGTGGCTACCCATCGTGGGTGCGATGCCCACCGGCCGGCCGGCCTCCAACCGGTTCTTGACCTCGAAGGCCATCCGTTTACCCGCCACCCGGCGGCGGTAGATCATGCCGGCGAGGTCCCGTCTGCCCAACTTCTCGGGTTGGACGCCGGTGGGCTCGGCGTGCAGGAAGTAGTGCAGGACCGCACCGTCGAGTACCGGTTCCAGCCAGATCTCCATGGTGCCGGTCAGCGGGCCGGTGACCTTCCAGCGCATCCCCCGCTCGGCCCGGTCGTCGACGACCTCCAGGTTCAGGTCGGGAAACCACCGCCGCCAGCTGGCCCGGTCCCCCACCGCGGAGCCGACCGTTGCCGGGGTGGCGGCGATGAACGTCTCGTCGGCGACCTGAATCCCGCTCACCGGTTTAGCCTTACATATCCGCTACTGATCGGCGCTGGGCACCCGCAGCAGCTCTGCCAGCCGCGCGGCGTGCACATCCCAACTCCAGTCCCGGCGAATCCACTCCCGTCCGGCCTGCCCCATCCGCCGGGCGGTCTGAGGGTCGGCCAGCAGGCCGGCGACCGCCTCCACGATCTGCTCACCGGAGCGGCCGTCGACCACCCGTCCTGTTTCACCGTCGCGCACCGCCTCCGGCGCGCCGCCGGAATCCCCGGCAACCACCGGAACCCCGGCCGCCGACGCTTCCAGGAACACGATGCCCAGGCCTTCGACATCCAGGCCGCCGCCGTGGGTGCGACACGGCATCGCGAACACGTCAGCCATGGCGTAGTGCCCGGGCAGCTCCTCGTTGGGCACCGATCCGGTGAACACCACGTCGTCGGCCACATCGCCGTCGCGGGCCAGCCGGTGCAGGGTGTCGGCGTAGGGGCCGCCGCCGACGATCACCAGGGCGGCGCCGTCGACCCGGCGGCGGATCTGCGGCCAGGCCTTGATCAGCGCGTCCTGGCCTTTGCGCGGCACCAGCCGGGAAATGCACACCACCACCGGCCGCCCACCGAGCCGGTAGCGAGCCCGCAGTTGCGCACGGGCCACCGGGTCGGGTTCGAACCGGTCGGCGTCGACCCCGGGCGGCAGATGTTCCAGCCGGGCCCGCGGCCCGAACGCCGCGGCGAACCGGCCGCGGGTGTAGCGGCTGATATAGGTGATGACGTCGGCGTTGTTGCCGATCCGGCGCAGGGCGGTCCGCGCGCCCGGCAGCATCGACCAGCCCACCTCGTGGCCGTGGGTACAGGCCAGCACCCGCTGCGCGCCGGCGGCGCGGGCCCGCGGGCCCAGCAGCGCCAGCGGGGCGGCCGCACCGAACCACACGGTCTCGATGTCGTGTTGGTGGATCAAATGCCGCATCCGGCGGGCCACTCGCGGCTCGGGCAGCATCAGCGTGGTCGGGTGCCGCACGATCGGGTAGGGCGCGGCCCGGTCGTAGGTCTCGCAGCCCCGCCACTTCGGGGCGTACACCACGAGCTGATGTTCTCCGGCCGCGGCCAGCCGGGTGGCGAACTCTTCCAGATAGGACTGGATGCCGCCGCGCCGGGGCGGAAAGTCGTTGGTCAGCAGCAGAATCCGGGTCAT
>CAYPTG010000203.1:0-4736 GCA_964413455.1 uncultured Mycobacterium sp.
TTGCCACACCGATTCCGCTGGGAATCGGGGAACCTGGCGCCGGCTACCCGCTGCCGTGGTCCGTCTTTACCTGGCTACCCGGGAGTCCCGCTACTGCCGACAGCTGTTCGCAATCCGATTGCTTTGCAACGGATTTGGGTGAGTTCATCGCCGCTGTACGAGCCATCGACACCGCCGGCCGAACCTACGACGGCCTCGGCCGCGGCGGTGAACTGTCCTCTCACGACCAGTGGGTCCAAGAATGTCTGACCAATAGCGAGGGTCTGCTCGACGTTCCCACGCTGCGGGCGATCTGGGCGCAGATGCGTCAGCTACCGCGCGGGGAGCACCCCGACACAATGAATCACGGGGACCTCATCCCGCCGAACGTCCTGGTCGCCGACGGCCGCATCACCGGCGTCCTCGACGTCAGCAGCTTCGGCGCCGCCGACCCCGCGCTGGATCTGGTCAGCGCATGGCACCTACTCGACGGCCCGCGCCGCGAACAGTTCAGAAAGCATCTCGGGTGCGACGACGCTCAGTGGCAGCGCGGCCGCGGGTGGGCGTTCGAGCAGGCCATCGGCGCCGTCTGGTACTACCGCGACAGCAATCCCATCATGAGCGCGAATTGTCGCCGCACTCTTGAGCGCATCGTGGATGACTTTGAGTGACGCCGCACCTCAGGGTGTTGCATGAAACGCCGTTGCATGCAACAGTCGTGCTATGAGCACATCAACGCAGCGGGGTGGTGAATACCGCCGACGGATGCGGGAACGCGGATATCGCCCTGTTCAAGTTTGGGTGCCCGATGTGCGCTCGGCGCAGTTCGCCGCAACGGCCCACCGGGAAGCACTAGCACTAGCCCACGCTGATCGGCACGGCGATGACATGGACTTTGTCGAGGCGATCTCCACCGATCTGGATGAATACGAGTGAACCGTGGCGAGTTGTGGACCGTATCCGGTGGCGTCTATGCCGCTAAGCCGCGCCCAGCGATCATCATTCAAGATGACCTGTTCACCGCGACGGATTCGGTCATCGTCATTCCGCTGACCACGACGTCAGTGACGGGGGTATCGGTGGCACGGATCGAGATCCCGACGACAACCGGTCTTGCTCACCGTAGCTTTGCCATGATCGACAAGGTGACCACTGTCCGCCGTTCGAACCTCGGGGCGCGAATCGGCCGCATCCCCACACCGGTCATGGTGGATATTGAGCGGTCGGTCATTGTGATGTTCGGCCTTGCGTCTTGACGCGAGGCCGTTGACTGCTCTGGTTAGCCGGCCGGGGCAGGCGCCGGTGCCGGGTCAGCCGGGATCGTGGTGGTGAACGAGCGCTGGGCCAACGCCAGCAACAGATCGTTGCGGTCGATGTCCTGGTTCTGCCACGCGTGCCAGAGGTCCTTCAGGTAGGACACGTTCGGGCTGCCGGCCTGGCCGGGATCGGTGCTGCTGGTGCCCGGCGGGGGGCTGTCCGGGCTGGGCAGATGCTGAACGCCGTCGGCCAGCTGGCCGGACGCGACGATCGCGGTGTCCGCCGCCGGTACCGGAGCGGCGGCCGGACCCGGAGCTGGACCCGTGGCCGGGACCACCGGAATCACCGGCGGGTCGGCGGGGTCCAGCGGGGCCGGGGTGATCAGCCGGGCCGGCACCACAACCGCTTGCGGGCCGTGCGCGGTGCCGTCGGCGACCTGATCCGGGAGGATCACCGTGTCGGAGATGGAGATGATCTCCGGGGCCGGGGCATCGCCGGGGGCCGGGGCCGGTGCGGGTACCGGCGCGCCCTCGGGTGCCGGAGCCGGGGCGCCTTGCGGAGCCGGGGCTGCCGGAGCAGGCGCGCCCGGAGCGGGGGCCTCGGGTGCCGGCGCGGGTACCGCACCCGGGGCCGGCGGAACGCCATCCTGCGGAGCCGGCACCGGCAGTTCCTGCGGGGCCGGAGCGGGGGCATCGCCGGGAGCGGGAGCCGCCGGAGCGCCGTCCTGGGGAGCAATGGCCGGCAGGTCCTGCGGAGCCGACGGATCGACCGGAACCTCGGGGGCCGGCAGATCCTGCGGGGCATCCAGAGCGGCAGCCGGTGCAGGCGCGTCAGCCGCGACGGGCTTAGCCGCCGACTCGGTGGTCGTCTTGTTCTTGGCCGGCGTCGGGCTCACCGTGCGCGGCGTCGGACCGGACAAGCCCCGACCGCACACCGGCCAGGCACCCTTGCCCTGCCCGGCGAGCACCTTCTCGGCGACCGCGATCTGCTGCTCACGGGTGGCCAGGTGGGCCGCCGAGGCATACTGGCCGCCGCCGTATCCCAGCCATGTGCTTGGCGCGAACTGCAGACCGCCCTGGTAACCGTTGCCGGTATTGATGGCCCAGTTGCCGCTGGACTCGCAGCTGGCCACGACGTCCCACTCGGAGTCGGAGGCAGCCTGAGCCTGAGCGGACAGTCCGATGGCACCGCCGCCGATCATCGCGCCGGTGACGGCGACCTTGGCGACGCTGATCGAGGATGTCGTGGGCTTGCGATGGCGTCCGCTCATGGAATCTCGGTCCTCTCCGAAGCGCCTGGAAATGCTCGACGTCCCTCCGCTCCGTGGATGGAGCAGGCGCGAGAAGCGGAGAGGACCCGCCGCAACGGGGGCCGGGCCATCGACGACGGTATCGGCTGTCCGCGGGCGCGTCACCTTTCAATGACCAGGCATAGGGCCTGCCGGCAAACTCTGTAAAGCGCCGCAAAACCATGCATTCGCACTGGTGAGGCCCGGTCTTGACCGGGTCGCGACCCCGTCGTTATCACTTTGTGATGTGATGGAAATCACTCTCTAGCCGCCGGCGAATGGAGGCAGAACGTCCAAAACCTGGAAAGGCCGCAGCACAGCGGCCCGATCGCGCACGGCCACCCCATCGCAGAGGTATGAGCATTTTTGCAACACCAGTGCTAGATCGTCACTCCAGTCGCACAGCTCACGGATAGCGTCGGCGACGGTCGCGCCTGGTGGCAGGGCCAGCACCCGGGTGTCGGTACCGGCGGCCGCCTGGGCGGCAGCAAAGAATCGGACGGTCAGCGACACCGGTGCGCTGGCATCGGTCATCGTCAGCCGCCAATCGCGCTCATCGGGCGGGTGGGTTGGACGAAATCGGGCTGATTGATGCCGTGCCCGACGGCTTTGCGCCACATGGCCGCACGCCACGCGGTCTCCACCTCGGCGTCCTCGGCTCCGGCCCGCAGCAGGCCGCGCAGGTCGGTCTCCTCGGTGGCGAACAGGCAGCTGCGCACCTGCCCGTCGGCGGTCAGCCGGGTGCGGTTGCAGGCCGAACAAAACGCATCGGATACCGACGCGATGATGCCCACCGTCGCCGGGCCGCCATCGACCAACCAGAGCCGCGCGGGAGCCGAGCCCCGCGGAGCCGGATCGGGACTCAGATCGAAACGACGACGCAGCCCACCGAGGATCGCCTCGGCGCCCAGCGCCGAATCCCGGCTCCACCGATGCCCGGCATCCAGCGGCATCTGCTCGATGATGCGCAGCTGATACCCGTGCCCCAGGCAGAACTGCAACAGCTCGGTGGCGTCCTCGGCGCCGGTTACCGGGTCGAGCACGGCATTGACCTTCACCGGCCCCAGCCCGGCATCTGCCGCGGCAGCCAGACCGTCGAGTACCTGGTCGAGCCGGTCGCGGCGGGTGATCGCGGTGAAGTGCGCCGGGTCGACGGTGTCCAGCGAGACGTTCACCCGGTCCAGCCCGGCGCCGACCAGCCCGCGCGCCCGGCCGGCCAGACCGACCCCGTTGGTGGTCAGTGCGATCTCCGGGCGGGGATCCAGCCCCGCGGTAGCTGCCACCACGTCTTCCAGACGCCGGTACAGCAGCGGCTCACCACCGGTGAACCGGATGCTGGTCACGCCCAGGCGAGTGACGGCGATCCGCAACAGCCGGGTTAGCTCATCGAAGCTCAACAACTCCTCGGCCGGCAGCCACGCCAGGCCGTCGGCGGGCATGCAGTAGGTGCAGCGCAGATTGCAGCGATCGGTCAGTGATACCCGAAGATCGGTGGCGGCCCGGCCGAAGGTATCTAGCAGCGGACCGGTGCGGGGCATGGCATCGGAAAGCGGTTGCGCATCAAGGCGCACGGCCGGCAGGCCGAGGGTGGTGACCGTCATGCCCAATAACCTCCAGCGTCAGGCCAGCCTACCCAACAAAATTCGGCTGCTCACCCGCTCCGGCGTTGAGTAGGATCGCTCAGGCGTCCTGCCGCGGACGTATGGTCACGTCAGACAGGCAGGTGAGATTCCAGTGCCGACCGGCAAGGTGAAGTGGTACGACGCCGACAAGGGCTTCGGTTTTCTGTCCCAGGAGGAGGGCGAGGACGTCTACGTCCGTTCGTCGGCTCTTCCGGACGGTGTGGAAGGTCTCAAGGCCGGCCAGAAGGTTGAGTTCGGGCTGGTCACCGGCCGTCGCGGACCCCAGGCGTTGAGCGTGACGCTGGTCGATCCGCCGCCGAGCCTGTCGAGGACCCGTCGGGAGAGCGCGCCGCCGGCCGAGCACAAGCACAGCCCCGACGAACTGCACGGCATGGTCGAGGACATGATCACGTTGCTGGAAAGCGCGGTGCAGCCGGAGTTGCGCCGCGGCCGCTATCCCGATCGCAAGGTTGCCCGCCGGGTTTCCGAGGTGGTGCGAGCGGTGGCCCGGGAGCTGGATTCCTCGTCTTAATTTCGCCCAAACCGACAAATGGGCGTGGTTTTGCGAGTGGATCGCGACATTTCGTCGA
>CAYPTG010000204.1:0-4726 GCA_964413455.1 uncultured Mycobacterium sp.
CCGGCGACACCGCTCGCCCCAACAACTCCGACAACTCACCGGTCAACACCACCGCATCGCGGGAACCGACGCCGAGATCGTGCATCGACGCACCGAACTCAATCTGCCCCCGATCGCAGCCGAGTCGGGTCACCAAATAGTCGACCAACCACCTCCGGATGGCGTCCTGGTCGAATTCCGGCTTCATCAATCGGCGTCCAACCGGCTGAACTCACCACGCCGGTATAGGTCCGCACTGGCCGATCGCCGAATCTTCCCACTCGTCGTGACCGGCAACGACCTCGGCCCGACCAGCACTAGATCCGCTACCCGCACCCCGTGAGCCACCGAAACTGCCGCTGTGACTTGGCTTTTCACCGTATGGAATTGCGCCGTGTCACCCTTCTTGAGCTCCGCGACGACGACCAGACGCTCACCGGAGTCATCCGGGATCGACACCGCGGCCACCCGCCCGCCGGTGACGCCGCTGATCGTGGTCTCGATATCGTCGGGATAGATGTTGCGCCCGTCGACGATCAACAGATCCTTCATGCGTCCGGTCATGTAGAGCTCGCCGTCGACGATCGCCCCGTAGTCCCCGGTCTTGAGCCACGGACCCTTCGGCGTGCCCTCCGACGGCGCCGCCAATTGGCCACCAAACGTCCGCGCCGTCAACTCCGGATTACGCCAGTACCCGGCCGCAACATGGTCGCCGTACGCCCAAATCTCGCCCACCTCACCGGCCGGCTTCTCCAAGGATGTCTCCGGGTCGACGACCCGTACCTCCGAGGACCGCGGGGTTCCGCAGCCCACCAATTCCGTTCCGCCCTGCTCGCAGCGCTCAGCGTGCCCGGCCGACAGCCGCTCCGGATCGAATCGACCGGTGTTCGGCGCCTGCCCGCCCGGCGAGCACACCACGTACACCGTCGCCTCGGCCATCCCGTACACCTGCCGCAACGCCGATTCCGGCAGTCCGTACCGGGAGAACTTGTCGACGAACCGGCGCAGCGTGGCGGCCTGCACCCGCTCGGCCCCGTTGATCATCACCTTGACGCCGCTGAGATCCAGGCCGGCCAGATCGTCATCGGAGGTGCGTGCGGCGGCGAGGTCGAAGGCGAAGTTCGGTGCCGCGGTGAACGCATTGCTGTTGGCGGCGAGCTGCTGCATCCAGCGGGCCGGCTTCTGCATGAACGCCACCGGACTCATCAACACCGCCGGGCAGCCATACACCAGCGGGATGAACACCCCCATCACCATGCCCATGTCGTGATAGAAGGGCGCCCAGGACACCACGGTGGTACCGGCGACCGGAGCACCGCCGTGCGCCTCATACAGGTCGGGGATCGCCTGGTCGATATTGGTGACGACGTTGCGGTGAGACATCGCCACTCCGGCCGGTCGCCCGGTCGAACCCGACGTGTACTGCAGGTAGGCGGTCTTGGTCACCGGGTCCCGCCGCACCGGCTCGGTGGGCGCTGCCGGACCGGGTTCGAAGTCCAGCGTGTCGACCTCGATCACCCGCGGTGGCCGCTGCCCGGCATGTTCCTGCAGGAATTCCCGGACGTCGTCAGTGAACGGGGATGTCGTCAGCGCCGCGACCGGTGTGCAGTCACCCAACGCGCCGACCACCCGTTCGTCGTGCCGCCCGAACTGCGGCACCGACAGCGGAACGGCGATGAAGCCCGCCACCAGCGCACCCATGAAGCCGATGAGGTAGTCCAGGCCCTGCGGGGCCAGGATGACCGCCCGGTCGCCGGGGCCACCGAGCTTCGACAGCTTCCCGGCGACGACCTGTGCCCGCCGATAGATCTGCGACCAGGTCAGACTTTCGGCCACCCCGGCCGGATCAATCTCGTAGTCGACGAACGTGTACGCGATGTCGTCCGGCTGCTGCTGCACCCGCCGCTCCAGCAGCGCGGGGATTGACAACTCAACCTCCGACATCACGACATCCTTTCCGCTTCAGCTCTGGCATCTCAGGACTGGAACGACGTCGATTCCAGCGACGTCGATTCCAACGATGTCGACTCCGAATCGAACGACTCCGCCGAATCGAACAATGAATCCAGCAGGCTTCCGACCGAATCATCTTCGGAGACAACGGTATCCGCGTCAGCGGACGCATCAGGAGCCAACTGCCTGGCGAGGTAGCCGGCGAAGGTGGTGATCGTCGGGTGGTTGAACAACATGGTCGCCGACAGTTCCAGCCCGACCATTTGCTCGACGCGCCGACGGATGGCGATCGTCATGACCGAGTTCAGACCCATCTCGGCGAATGGCCGGTCCAGCTCCACCTCGTCTTCGGGCAGATGCAACTCGGTAGCCAGGATGGCGCGCAATCCGTTCTGCAGTTCAGTTGTCAGTTCTTCGCCGGACATCGCCGACCAGTCAACGGTGGGCACCGCGACCTGATGGCGGTTGGCGGCAGCCGCCGTCGAGGTCATCGGGGCCATCACCACCTGCGCGAGGTCGTAACGGCTGGCGTATTCCCAGGCCGCGAAGGCTTCGCCGGGGTTGACCGGACGCGAACCCACCCGCTGCAGCTCGCCGATGACGATCTCGGCGTCCCGGGCGAAGCCCAGCCCGTGCCATGCCACCCAGTCCAGGCTGGTGGTGTTGCAGCCCTGCGCGCGGCGCAGCCGGGCCAGGCCGTCCAGGTAGGCGTTGCCGGCGGCGTAGGCGGCTTGGCCGGGAATGCCGAAAATCGTTCCGGCAGAAGCGATTAGGTAGAGGAAGTCCAGGCTGCCCGGGACGAACGCTTGATGCAGCGCCTGGGCTCCGGCGATCTTCGGCCAGACGGTCCGGTGGACTCGGTCGGCGTCGAGGTCGGTCACCAGTTGGCCTTCGGTGACGCCGGCGGCGTGGATGACGCCACGGATCGGCGGGGCGCCCTCGTCATCCCGGGTGTCCAGCAGCGCCTGCAGCGCTCCCGGCGCGCCGATGTCGAGTGCGACGGTCTGTACCGACACCCCGCGGCTCTCCAGGGCGCGGACCGCGGCGACCCGCCGGCGAGTGTCGTCGTCGAGGGTGTCGCTGCCCCAGTCGCGGCGGTGCGGCAATCCGGTGCGGCCGGCCAGGATGAGCCGGTGTGCGCCGCGGTCGGCCAGCCAGTCGGCCATCAGCAGGCCGAGGTCGCCCAGCCCGCCGGTGACCAGATAGGCCGCGTCGGGGCGGCACTGTAGCGGCGGGCGCACCGGTTCGTCGGGGATCTGCGCCAGCGCCGAGGTGAGGAATACGCCGTCGCGCAGCAGCAGCGTGCTCTTGACCAGCTGGTGCAGGACCGCCGCCAGCGCCCCGGCGCACTCACCGGTGTCGGCCTGCGGCCCGAGGTCCACCAGCCCGCCCCACAGCTGGGGCTGCTCGGCACCGATGACGCCGGCCAACGCCCACAGTGGGCTCTGCCGGACCGCCGATTCGGACAGGCCTTCGCTCACCCCGCGGGTGATGATCCACAGCGCGACCGGGTTGGTGTAGTCGCGGTCGGCAAGCTGGGTGACGACGTCGGCGATCTCGCCGGTGATCCGGGTGACGACGTCGACATCGGTCTCGTCGCTACCGTCGGTGTCGCTATCGGCCAGATAGATCACGTAGCGGGCCGCGGCGACGTCGGCCGCCGGGAAGCCGAGGCCGGCGAACCGGTCCCGGATGGTCTGTGCGGCCTCGCCGTCGCCGAGGACCGCGAGTGGGCCGGGCACCGGTGCGGCCTCTCCCGCTTCGGCCGCATCTGCACCTTCCCCCGATTCGGGCTGCCAAGGCTGCCAATCGACGACATGGGCGATAGTGCTCGGATCGGCGGCGCCGGCCAGCCAGGCGTTCAGCTCGGCATCGGTGCCGACCGATGTGTAGCGCAGGCCGGTGATTTCGGCGTGCGGGGTGCCGTCGGCACCAGCTGCCACGAGATCGGCGATGAGGTCACGGTCGTCACGGCCGCGCCACCGGATGTCGATCGAACTGCCGTCTCCGGTCAACGGTTCGGCGCCGACGCTCACCCGGTCCACCGCGACGGGAACCATCAGTCCGGCGGTTTCGCCGTCCACCAGCGGCGTGAGGTCGAGTGCGGCGTCCAGCACGGCGGCCGTCGATGCCTCCGACCGGTCGGCGTCCATCCGCAGATCCACCCGGAGCCGTCCGGCGGCGGCCTCGTGGGAATCCACCGACCAGCCGAAGGCCTGGCCCTCGACGCCCCAGGCGCTGTGCAACTCCGCGATCGACGACGGGTCATGCACCGACGGGCCGGGCGCCTCCGACGGTGGTGTGGAGTTCTCGGGGCTACTGGCTGGGCGCAGGGACAGCCAGGCACTGGCGTGCCGGACCCAGCGCGGGGTCTGGTGCTGGTCGGTGTCCCGGTCGGCGGCGGCCGACGACACGGTCAGTGATAGGCCGTCGGCGAAGACCTGGATCAGCCGGGGCTGGTCAGCGATGACCGGGGCCTCGAACCGGACGTCTTCGATACCGGTGGCGCCGCATTCGGTGGCGGCAGCCAGCAGGGTGTGCAGGAGCACCGAGGCGGGAACAACGTCGGCGCCGTCGATGCGGCGGGCACCCGGGTAGGGCTTGGTCTGCGGCAACAGCCGCGCCTGCCACAGATGCGCCGATGCCCCGCCGGCAACCGGAGTGTGCCCGCCGAGCAAGGTGCCGGGCTTGGGCGCCGACGCACCGGAGACGTTCGGCTTGGGGTCGTCGATCCAGTGGTGGGTGTGGTGCCAGGGGGTGGCCGGGAGTGGGGCCGGTGTGGTGCTGGGGGTGT
>CAYPTG010000205.1:0-4716 GCA_964413455.1 uncultured Mycobacterium sp.
GCTGAAGAAGCTTTCCATGGCGGCGTTGTCACCGGCCGCACCGACGCGGCCCATGGATCCGACCATGCCGTGGCGACCCAGGGCGTGGACGAATTTCCGGCTTCGAAATTGCGACCCTCTGTCGGTGTGAACCACGCAGCCGGCGACCTCGCCGCGGCGGCCGACAGCGTTGTTCAGTGCGGTGGTCGCCAGCCGTGACTTCATCCGGGAATCCATCGAATAGCCCACGATGCGGTTGGAGAACACGTCCTTCATCGCGCACAGGTAGAGCTTGCCCTCGTCCGTGTGGTGCTCGGTGATATCGCTGAGCCACAATCGATTTGGTGCATCTGCGGTGAAGTCGCGTGCGACGAGATCGTCATGGACCGGCGGCCCGACCTTGCCGTTCTTGCCGCGCTTCTTGCCGAACACGCTCCACAGCTGGTTCTGCGAGCAGATCCGCCAGGCGGTCCGCTCGGCCATCGGCTGGCCAGCGTCGCGGGCTTCGTCGACGAGGTAGCGGTACCCGAACTCGGGGTCCTCGTGGTGGGCGTCGAATAGGGCGTTGGCGCGGTAGGCCTCGACGAGTTCGGCGTCGGTGACCGGCTGGGCCAGCCAGCGGTAATACGGTTGGCGGGCGAGCTTGAGTACCCGGCACGTCACCGCCACGGGGATCCCGTCGGCGGCGAGCTCTTTCACGAGCGGGTAGACCCTTTTCCCGGCAGGTTGGCCTGCGACAAATATGCCGCAGCCCGACGCAGCACCTCGTTCTCCTGCTCCAACAACCGGTTCCGCCGCCGCAAATCGCGTAGCTCACCGGACTCGCCGGCGCTCTTACCGGGCTTGGCGCCCTCGTCGACGTCGGCCTGGCGGATCCACTTGTGCAGCGTCATCGGGTGGACACCGAAGTCGGTGGCGATCGCCTCGATCGTCACACCGTCTTCGCGGTTGCGGGCCACGCGCACGACGTCGTCGCGGAACTCACGGGGATAGGGCCTTGCCATGGGGACATCCTTCCAGCCCGCCCATCCTGGGCAAGCCAACTCAGATGTCACCTGATCGTGCAGCAGGCCCTACCGTCGGCTGGCCGGAGATGCATGCCGACTGCGTCCGCGCCGAGAGCTACGCCACCAGCGACCCCCGGTCGGCCTGCTTCTACAGCCGCCGCACCGCCGAGCTGCTGGTCGACTATCTGTATGACGTTCTGGCGCTACCGATTCCGTACAAGAATGACCTGGCCGCCAAGATCAACGACCCGAAGTTCAGAAACAAGGTCGGCGACGGAGTCGCCACCAAGCTGAACCTGATCCGCAAGCTCGGCAACGTCGCGGTGCATGACGCACAACCCATTCCGCCGCGGGCCGCCCTCGATGCGTTGCGAGAGTTGCACCACGTGATGCTCTGGGCGGCGTTCCGGCATTCGACCAAGCCGCAGGCCGTTCCGATGCGGGCCGCCTTCGACCCCAAGATCGCCGCCAAAGCCGCGCCGCTGTCCCGCCAGGAAGTCGCCCAACTCGCCGCGAAATTCGCCGCCCAGGATGAAGCCCACGCCATAGCGTTAGCCGAGAAGGATGAACTCGCCAAAGCGCAGGCCGCAGAAATCGCCGCGCTACGCGAAGCGGTCAAGCAGGCCCAGGCGGCCAACCAGCTGCCCGACGACCGCGACTACTCCGAAGCCCAAACCCGCGACCTGTTCATCGACCTGATGCTCGCCGAAGCCGGCTGGCCACTAGCCGAGACCAAGGACCGCGAATACCCGGTCACCGGGATGCCGAACCCCGAGGGCACCGGCTACGTCGACTACGTGCTGTGGGGCACCGACGGCCTGCCGCTGGCCATCGTCGAAGCCAAACGCACCAGCAGGAGCCCGCAGGTCGGCCAGCAACAGGCCAAGCTGTACGCCGACTGCCTGGAACAGATGACCGGCCGGCGCCCAGTCATCTTCTATACCAACGGTTTTGAGCATTGGATCTGGGATGACGCCGGCGGCTACCCGCCGCGAGAAGTCCAGGGCTTCTACACCCGCGACGAGCTGGAGCTGATGATCCAGCGCCGTGACACCCGTAAACCGTTGTCCGGCATCCCGATTGATTCCGAGATCGTCGAACGCCACTACCAGCACCGCGCCATCCGGGCCATCGACGACGCGTTCACCGCCAAACAGCGCGAAGCGTTGCTGGTGATGGCGACCGGCTCGGGCAAGACCCGCACCGTCATCGCGCTGGTCAAGCAACTGATGGAAGCCAACTGGGTCAAACGGGTGCTGTTCCTGGCCGATCGCACGGCCTTGGTGACCCAGGCTGCCAACGCGTTCAAGGTGCATCTGCCCGATGCCACCACCGTGAACCTGGTGACCGAGAAGATCACCGACGGCCGGGTGTATGTGAGCACCTACCCGACCATGATGAACCTGATTAACGACACCGACTCCGGCATAAGGAAATTCGGCCCCGGATACTTCGACCTCATCGTGATCGACGAAGCCCACCGCTCCGTGTACCAGAAATACCGATCCATCTTCGAGTGGTTCGACTCGCTGCTGGTCGGCCTGACCGCCACCCCCAAAGACGAAGTCGACCACAACACCTACCGGCTGTTCCACCTCGAAGACGGGGTACCTACCGACGCTTACAGCCTCGACGACGCAGTGCAGGAAGGCTTTCTGGTTCCCGCGGTGGGGATTTCGGTCGGCACCAAATTTCTCCAGCACGGCATCCACTACGCCGACCTCTCCGAAGAGGAGCAGGACGAGTGGGACGCCCTGGACTGGGGTGACTCCGACCCGCCCGATGAGGTGAGCTCCGAGGAGATCAACCGGTTCCTGTTCAACGAGGACACCGTCGACAAGGTGCTCGCCGAACTGATGACCAAGGGTCACCGGGTAGCCGAAGGAGACCGGCTCGGCAAGACCATCATCTTCGCCAAGAACCGGGACCACGCCGAGTTCATCGCCCAACGCTTCGACGTCCAATACCCGCAATTCGCCGGGCAATTCGCTCGCGTCATCACCCACGGCATGAGCTACGCACAAACCTTGATCGACGACTTCTCGGTCACCGAGAAGGCACCGCACATCGCGATCTCGGTCGACATGCTCGACACCGGCATCGACGTCCCCGATGTGGTCAACCTGGTGTTCTTCAAGATGGTGCGCTCCAAGACCAAGTTCTGGCAGATGATCGGCCGTGGCACCCGGCTGCGCCCCGACCTGTTCGGCCCGGGCAAGGACAAGGCCAACTTCTACGTCTTCGACTTTTGCGGCAACCTCGAATACTTCGGCCAGGACCTCCCAGGCTCCCAAGGCTCGCTACAAAAGTCGTTGAACCAGCGGCTCTTTGAAACCCGGCTCGGCCTGATCACCGCCATCGATCACGCCTGGCCGGCCGCCCACCCCGACCCGGCCGAAGGGCAGGGCACCGAGAGCGAACGCGGGCTGCGAGTCGACGTCGCGTGGTCGCTACACCAGAGGGTCGCCGGAATGAACCTGAACAACTTCCTGGTCCGCCAGCACCGACGGCTCGTCGAGCAGTACGCACAATGGCCGGCTTGGACCGCACTGACACCGGAAGCCGCCGGCGATGTCGCTGAAGAGCTGGCCGGGCTGCCGTCGACCGACAAGGACGACGACGAAGACGCCAAGCGTTTCGACATGCTGGTCCTGCGACGCCAACTCGCCCAACTCGAAGGCGACACGGTCGCTGCCGAGCGGCTGCGTGAACAGATCCAGAACATCGCCAACGGACTGCTCAGCCAAACTGCGATCCCTTCGGTTGCGGCACAACAGGTTCTGCTCGAAGATATCGGTGGCGACGAATGGTGGGTCGACGTCACCCTGCCGATGTTGGAGGCGGCGCGTCGCAAGCTGCGCGGACTGTTGCGGTTCCTGGAGAAGGCCAAGAAGGCGGTCGTTTACACCGACTTCGCCGATGAACTCGGCGAAGCCAAGCCCGTCCCGCTCCCGGGCATCACACCGGGCACCAACTGGGAACGCTTCCAAGCCAAAGCCGCTGATTACCTCAAACAACACCAGGACCACATTGCGCTGCAACGGCTGCGCCGCAACAAGCCGTTGACCGCCCAAGACCTAGACGCGTTGGAGCGCATGCTCATTGACGGTGGAGTCGGCGAGCTGGCCGACATCGAATTGGCTCGCGAACGGTCACACGGTCTGGGACTCTTCGTGCGCTCACTGGTCGGCCTGGACCGCGAAGCCGCCGCCGAGGCCTTCGGCAGCTACCTCGAGGGCACCCGTTTCAACGCGGACCAGATCCGCTTCATCGACCTCATCGTCGCCGAACTCACCGCCAACGGCGTCGTCGAACCCGCACGGCTCTACGAATCTCCCTACACCGACCACGCGCCCACCGGACCCGACGACGTCTTCGACGCGGCCGACGTCGACAACATCGTCTCAATCCTCAACACCGTACGGAACAACGCCGCACCGCAGGGCGGGGCAGCGTAGTCCGCATCACTAAATTAGATATGCGGCGATCCGTCGAATACCCTCGGTACCAACGACCGTTATCGGCTCCGTCACAGATCGCCATCCTGTTGCGTCCCCGGTGCGGGGAATGGTGTGAAGGTAATGGCCCGACAGTTCACCGATTTGGAAATGCTCCAAGAGTTGGAGCAAGTCGCCGAAGAGAACGTCAACCGGCACTTGGCCGTCGCCGTCGAATGGCACCCGCACGACTACGTGCCGTGGGATCGCGGCCGCAACTTCGCCGCGATGGG
>CAYPTG010000206.1:0-282 GCA_964413455.1 uncultured Mycobacterium sp.
ATCCCGCCCGGATTGAAGCCTTCGAGTTTGGCCCAGAATCCTCGATCGCCACCGGTGAACGGGGTGGTGATATGCAGAATCGGGGTGTTGCCCACCGTGGCGGCAATCGTTGCGGCGGGGTCCTGGCCATGCAGCAGGCGCGGATGGGTGCGGCGCCGGTGCGGGGGGTCGAAAGGAAGAACAGAGGTCATCGGGGGATCGCTTCCATGCCAGGCCGCGATCGACAAGCGCGGCCGCTGAAGTGGACAACAGTCACCGACCGACCAGCCCGCGCGATGCCTG
>CAYPTG010000206.1:292-4704 GCA_964413455.1 uncultured Mycobacterium sp.
GCGGGGTGGAGCGGTCTGCGCTATCCGATCAGCGACGCGAGATGCACAGCCGGGCCAGAACGTCACGGCCCGAAGAAACCAGGATCGGCCCGCGCGGGGGATCCCGCCCGACCAGGGGCGTCTCCCGGGGCAGCAATCCCCACAGCAGTGCGGCGGCGAAGAGCAGGCCCACGGCCAGCAACGCGGGGCGTAACCGGGAGGCCACGATGTCGCCGACCGCGTCTTGAGCATCAGCTGTCGCGGCGACGCCGATATGGGCGTGGTCTGTGAAGGCGAGTGGGTCGTGGTGGCCGTCAGCGGTCACATGGTGGTCGACCTGCGGGGCAGCCGGGGAGGCCGCGCTGGCCGGTGCCGCGCTGAAGAGCGCGACGAACACCAGTCCGATCGCCGCCCAGAACCGGGCGCTGCGCAGTGTCCGTCGGGTGACCATGATGATGCCGACGGTAGCAGCGTGCGTGCCCGATCCGGCCGTCCCGAACTGCGCTTCGAGCAATCTTCGTTGAATCTTTATCAAACCCCTACCGCCCCTGCAGCGAGCGGGGAGGACGGTCGAAGTGGACCGAAGACGGCGTTCGGCGTGGATGAGTTTCCCGGCAGGACCCGGTGGGAAGCCATGACGAGGGCCGCAGCACTAAGGAGATTCATGCCCACCTCGACCGCGGTACTCGACGTTCACGGCCTGCACTGGGCCACTTCCGCCGCGGTGGTCGAGTCGGCCCTGACGCGCCGCCCGGGGGTGACCGGGGTGCACGCCAACGCGGCCAATCAGACCGCGACGGTCACCTACGACTCAACGGCGACCTCCGTGGCCGACCTCACCAACTGGGTGCGCGAGTGCGGCTTCCACTGCGCGGGCCGCTCGGTTCCCGACCACATGTGCGACCCGATGTCAGAGCCTGCCGGCCCGCCCGCAGAGCACCCCGCCGACCATCAGGTAGTCGGCGAACACGCCCATCACGCCCCGGCGACACAGCACAGCCCGCACGAGATGATGGGCCACGGCGGACACGCCGGCATGTCGATGGACGCCATGGTGCGCGATATGCGCAACCGGTTCCTGGTGGCACTGGTGTTGTCGATCCCGATCATGCTGTTCTCGCCGATGGGCCGCGACATGCTCGGGTTCCATGTGCCCGCCCCGTTCGGGCTGCGCGACGACGTGTTCAGCTTCTTGTTGAGCCTGCCGGTGGTGTTCTACTCGGCGTGGATCTTCTTTGACGGCGCCTGGCGGGCGCTGCGCGCCAGGACCCTGGACATGATGGTCCTAGTCGCCGTCGCAGTCGGCGCGGGCTGGCTCTACAGCGTCGCGATCACCTTCACCGGCGGCGGCGAGGTGTTCTACGAGGCCGCATCGGTGCTGACAGCCTTTGTGCTGCTGGGACATTGGTTTGAGATGCGCGCCCGCGGCGGGGCCAACGAGGCGATCCGCACCCTGCTGGAGTTGGCCCCACCGATGGCGGTGGTGATCCGCGGCGGCGAACCGGTGGAGGTGCCCACCGCCGACGTGGTGGCCGGGGACCTGCTGCTGATCCGGCCCGGGGCCAAGATCGCCGTGGACGGCACCGTCGAGGAGGGCGCCTCCGAAGTCGACGAGTCGATGGTGACCGGGGAGAGCCTGCCGGTGTCCAAAGCCGCCGGGGACACCGTGATCGGGGCGTCGATCAACACCACCGGCACACTGCGGGTACGGGCGACCAACGTGGGCTCCGACAGCGTGCTGGCCCAGATCGTGGCGATGGTCCAGCAGGCGCAGAACTCCAAGGCCCCCGGGCAGCGACTGGCCGACCGGGCGGCGTTCTGGCTGGTGCTCGTCGCGCTGATCGGCGGGACGGTGACCTTCCTGGTCTGGTGGTCCGTCGGGGCAGGGGTGCAGACCGCACTGCTGTTTGCGATCACGGTCGTGGTCATCACCTGCCCGGACGCCCTCGGTCTGGCCACCCCGACGGCCATCATGGTCGGCACCGGTCTGGGCGCCAAACGCGGAGTGCTGTTCAAGAATGCGACCGCCCTGGAAACCGCGGCGCGCATCGACACCGTCGTGATGGACAAGACCGGCACCCTGACCAAAGGCGAGCCCGAAGTCACCGACCTCATCGCCGAGGCAATCAGCGAGCCCGAACTGCTGGGCCTGGTGGCGGCGGTGGAAAAAGAGTCCGAGCACCCGCTGGCCGCCGCGATCGTGCGCCACGCCACCGCACGGGGAGCGACCGCTGCGTCCGCGACCGGCTTCCGCAACGTGCCGGGCCACGGGGCCACGGCCACCGTGGACGGCCGGCGGGTGGCCGTCGGCAACCGCAAACTGATGGTGGACGAGGACGTGGACGTCCCGGCGGCGTTGATGGGCCGCCGCGACGAATGGGCCTCCACCGGCCGCACCGCGGTCCTCGTCGCCGTCGACGGCCGCGGAGTGGGTGTGATCGCGCTGGCCGATGCCGCCCGGGAAACCTCCGCCGCCGCGGTCCGGGACCTGCACGACCTGGGTGTGCAGGTCGTGATGCTCAGCGGTGACAATCAGGACACCGCGCGCCGCATCGCCGACCAACTCGGCATCGACACCGTCATCGCCGAGGTGCTGCCCGGGGACAAGGCCGCCGAGATCGCCGACCTGCAGAAGGCGGGCCGCAAGGTCGCCATGGTCGGCGACGGCGTCAACGACGCTCCCGCGCTGGCGCAGGCCGACCTGGGGGTGGCGATCGGGGCGGGCACCGATGTTGCGATCGAAACCGCCGATCTGGTGTTGATGCGCTCCGATCCCCTCGATGTGCCGATCGCGTTGCGGATCGGGCGGGGCACCCTGCGCAAGATGCGCCAGAACCTGTGGTGGGCGGTGGGCTACAACGTGATCGCGCTCCCGATCGCAGCCGGGGTGTTCCAACCGGCGTTCGGGCTTGTGTTACGCCCGGAGATCGCCGCGTTGTCAATGTCGGGATCCAGTCTCATCGTGGCCGTCAACGCCCTGATGCTCAAGGGCCTCAAACTTCCGGCACCCCCGGCGGCGCCTAGCAACCCCGGCCCCGTAACGGTCACCCAATGAAACCCGGGAAGCGCCGGGGGGCGATGCCGGCCAAACAGCTCTAAACCCCGGGACGGGGTCGGATTTCAAAGACTCAGACAACAACCAAACACAGT
The DNA here is from genome assembly GCA_964413455.1 of uncultured Mycobacterium sp. Taxonomy (GTDB): domain Bacteria; phylum Actinomycetota; class Actinomycetes; order Mycobacteriales; family Mycobacteriaceae; genus Mycobacterium. Next base: position 3,422 of record CAYPTG010000206.1, read on the forward strand.
ATGGAGGGTCCCATGTTCACATCCCAGCCGCGCGTGGCCGGAGTTCTCAACAGATCAGCTGCCACAGTCAGAAAAGGCACCCGTCGCCTCACCGTCATTGCTGCTGCCCCAGCGTTCGGTCTGTCGCTACTGCTCGGCAGTGCCCCCGTAGCTGCGGCCGAGCCCACTACGGAGTGCAGCCAGATGGCTCATCCACCCGCCGGTCAGACAGACCCCGGTTCGGGCAACCCACTGACGCGACCGGGGCAACTGGGTGGTGTGAACCAGCAGCCGGCGCCCAACGGCGACATGCCGATGGACTGCCCGCCCATCGGTCACGGATAGCCCTCGAAGTGCTTGAAATTTAGGGGCCCCGCGCTGCATGCCAGCGCAGTAACTGCTTTGGGGCCGACGCCCACCCCGGTGTGACTGCCAGCAGCTACGCCGAGGTGGGCGTCAGTGTTTCGATCGCGGTGCGCAGCTTGCCGGTGACCTCATCGGCGACGTCCTGCAATGCGGGATTCCCGGTCACTTGAACCAGCAGTTGCGGGTTCATCGCCTCCACCAGCACCCGGGTGGCGTCGTCGCGGTCGGTGCGGACGACGACGTTGCAGGGCAGCAACAACCCGATCTGGCGGTCGAGGCTCACCGCCCGGTGGGCCAGTGGCGGATTGCAGGCGCCCAGGATCAAGTAGTTCTCCATGTCCTGATCCAGTTTGGCTTTCAGCGTGGCTTTCATGTCGATCTCGGTGAGCACGCCGAACCCCTGACCGGCTAGGGCCTGCCGGGTGCGGGCCACCGCATCGGCGAACGAGGAGTGCAGCGACGTCGAAATAGCAATGCTCATGCGGGTTCCCTCCGGTGTGTCGTTGCTGTCCACTTCCCGAATCTGGCACCGGTATCCACCCAGAGAGACGAGTAGGTCGGTTCTTTATCGAATCTTCACAGAACGACCAAAAGACCCGCACCAGTCTGGGGAAGGCTGTTCTGGGAAGCGATCTCAACGACGAAGGGGATGCGTGTGACCGGCAGTGGCGTGAATAGGACAAGGACTGTGGCGATCGGCGTGGTGGCGTTGGCCGCGGTGGCCGCCATCGGGGCGTGTAGCAAGTCGGCGACCACAGAGGCCGGTCCACCGGCGTCAACGTCCACCCAGATCTCGGCAACAACCCAGGCGGCCGCCCACAACCAGGCCGACATGGATTTCGCGCACAGGATGATCCCGCACCATCAGCAGGCAATCGAGATGAGCGACATCATCCTCGGAAAGCAGGGCATCGACCCCCGCGTGGTCGATCTTGCCG
>CAYPTG010000207.1:0-4690 GCA_964413455.1 uncultured Mycobacterium sp.
TGCCCGGCGAGCAGCGGCGCCAGTACCGCGTGCCACAACTCGGCGGCAGCCACCGGGCGCTCGTCGACCAGCACCACCGGCTCGCCGATCGCCTGTAGCGCCGCCTCGGCCAGCCGGCCGTCGAGGCCCGTCGAGCCCCTGGCGCCGTCCGGGTCGCCGTTCGCCCCCGGATACCGCACCCGCAGTACACCGGGGCCCAGCTCGCACACCACGGTCGCCGGCTTCCTGCGGATCGATGCGGCGATCATCGGCTCACGGTAGGGCGCCCCGCCCCGCGGGGTGCACCGCGATCCACAGGCCGTGCCACAATCGACGGGTGAGATGCTTCGCAATGTCTTCGTCGTCTTCTCGGTCGGTCCAGTCGCTGGCCGTTCGTGCCGCCGTAGCGGTCCTGGCCGCATCCGCGGCCGTCGCCAACCCGGTGACCGCACCGACCGCCCACGCGGACTGCACCGACATCCAGGTGGTGTTCGCCCGCGGCACCAGTGAGGCGCCCGGGGCCGGACGGGTCGGGGATGCGTTCGTCAACGACCTGCGCGGTCTGGTCGGTGATCGCACTGTCGGGGTGTACGCGGTGAATTACCCGGCCAGCTACGACTTCCTGGCCGTGGCCGACGGTGCCAACGATGCCAGTGCCTTCATCCAGGGCGTCGCCGCCAACTGCCCTAACACCAAGATCGTGCTGGGCGGCTATTCGCAGGGGGCCGCGGTCGTCGACGTGGTCACCTCCATCCCGGTACCGGGGATCGGGTTCACCAACCCGCTGCCGCCCGCGGCCGGCGACCGGATCGCCGCGGTCGCGGTGTTCGGGAACCCGTCGGCCAAGATCGGCCTTCCGCTGACCTCCAGCCCGGTGTTCGGCACCAGGGCCATCGACATCTGCAACCCTGGCGACCCGATCTGCACGGACGGCAACAGCGTGGCCGCCCACCGCAGCTACGGGCCGGACGGCAGCGCCAGCCGAGCCGCCGCATTCGTGGCCAACCTGCTCTAGGAGGGCGACGATAAAGTGGCTCAGCCACGCTGAGGAGCCCGACCAACCTGACTTCAGGAGGGCGACGATCAAGTGGCTCAGCCACGTTGAGGAGCCCGACCAACCTGACTTCAGAAGGGCGACGATCAAGTGGCGCAGCCACGCTGAAGAGCCCGCTAGTCCGCCGCTTTGGCCCTCGCCTGGCGGTGTGTGAGTATGGCCATATGCGTTTTGTTTCGGGGATGTCCGCCTGCCTGCTGACCGTGACGGCGGCTTTGTCGGCCGCAGCGGTTCCGGCCCACGCCGCCCCCTGCCCGGACGTTGAGCTGGTTTTCGCCCGCGGCACCAGCGAACCGGCCGGCCTCGGCCGGGTCGGACAAGCCCTCAGCGATCAGCTGTCCGCCAGTCTGGGCGATCGCACGCTGGGGGTTTATGCCGTCAACTACCCGGCCAGCTACGACTTCCTGGCAGCCGCCGATGGCGCCAACGACGCCACCAACCGGATCGTCGATATCGCCCAGAACTGCCCGAACACCCGCATAGTGCTCGGCGGATATTCCCAGGGCGCGGCCGTGGTGGACATGCTGCTGGGCATCCCCCCGCTGGGCTCCAAGGTGGGCGATGTCGGATCCGCGCCGCCGCTGCCGCAGAGCCTGGCCAGTAAGGTCGCCGCGGTGACGGCGTTCGGCAACCCGTCGACCAAGTTCGGCAATCCGGTGTCCGCCGCGGTCGCTCCGTTCGCCGGTAAGGGGATCGACCTGTGCGCCAACGGCGACCCGATCTGCTCGCAGGGCCGCAATCCGTTCGCGCACACCAGCTACGAGAAGTCGGACATGATGGGCGAGGCCGTCGGCTTCGTGTCCGGGCTGCTCTGACCGGTCGCTGACCGGCTATCGACAAACTCACCTGGCCTCGTTCCGCCGTCGCCGATACCATGTCCTGATGCGGCTGGGGTGGATGTGCACTGTGATGTCGGCGGTGATATGCGTCACCGGCATGGCGTTGTCGCCGCTGCCGCAGGCCGGTGCCGCCCCCTGCCCGGACGTGGAGGTGGTGTTCGCCCGCGGCCGCATTGAGCCGCCGGGTACCGGCCAGGTCGGCGAGGCTTTCGTCGACGCGCTGCGGTCCAAGACCGACAAGAACGTCGGCTTCTACGCGGTGAACTATCCGGCGGACACCGAAGTCATCCAGGGCGCCAACGATATGAGCAGGCATATCCAGTCGATGGCCGCCAGCTGCCCCGACACCCGGCTGGTGCTCGGCGGCTACTCGTTGGGCGCGGCGGTCACCGACGTGGTGGTGGCGGTGCCCTCGGCCGTCTTCGGCTACACCAAGCCACTGCCGCTGGGCATGGACGAGCACATCGCCGCGGTCGCGTTGTTCGGCAACGGCACCCGCAAGGTGCTCGGGCCGGTATCGGAGCTGAGCCCGCTCTACGGCCACAAGACCATCGACCTGTGCACCGCTGCCGACCCGATCTGCAACGACAACCTCAACCCCAACACCTGGGTCGCGGCCTGGCCGTCGCATCAGCAGGGCGCCTACATCGACTCGGGTCTGGTCGATCAGGCCGCGCAGTTCGTCGCGGCCAAGCTCTAATCCCCACCGCCCGGTTCTTTAGAACCCCGCAGATCCCGGGTCACGTCAACCCGAGCCGCCAGCTGATCATCCGGCGGATAGTCCACGCCGATCAGTGTGAGCCCGCGTGCCGGGGCGACGGCGAAGTCACTGCTGCGCTGCCCAGCGGTCAATAGCGTTGCGCACCAATCGGGTTCGCGCCGGCCGTCGCCGACCACCAACAGCGCACCGACCAGCGAACGCACCATCGACCAGCAGAACGCATCGGCGCTGACATAGCCGGTCAGCAGGGCACCGTCGCGAACCCAGTCCAGGCGCTGCAGTTCCCGGATGGTGGTCGCCCCAGGCCGCGGCCGGCAGAAGGCGGCGAAGTCGTGCAGGCCGAGCAGTGCGGCCGAGGCGGCCGTCATGGCCTCGAGGTTCAGCGGGCGCGACCACGGCGTGACGAACCGGGCCTGCTGCGGGTCGGCCCCGTAAGGGGCCAGGGACAACCGGTAGGCGTAGTGCCGGCGCAGCGCCGAGAATCGGGCGTCGAAACCCGCTGGGGCACGGACGATCTGGCGCACCCGGACGTCTTCGGGCAGGAACTTGGCCAGCCTGCGCACCAGCGGCGCGAACTCGGCGTCCCCGCTGCGAGCCTGCCGCGGATAGGCGTGTTCCAGCGCCCCCGACGGTACGTCGAGGTGGGCCACCTGGCCGGTGGCGTGTACGCCGGCGTCGGTGCGGCCGGCCGCGAAAAGCCGCAGCGGTGCCCGGAACACCGTGGAGAACGCCTCGTCGAGCACCCCGGCGACGGTCCGCTGGCCGTCTTGGGCCGCCCAGCCGGCGAAATCGGTTCCGTCGTAGGCGATGTCGAGCCGTAGCCGCACGCCACCGGCCTGCGCGGAGGTGACCTCAGGCCTCGTCGGCGTCGTCCTTGGCGACCGTCTCAGCGGCGTCACCGTCGTTCTCGGCGATCGTCGTCTGCGCGTCGGCGATGGCACCGTCTTCGGCCTCGACCGCCTCGATGGCGGTCTCGTCGGTCGCCGGAGCCTCGACGGTCTCCGACTCGACGGCCGCAGGTGCCTTCGGCGCGGCAGCCTTCTTCGCCGACGAGGCGGCTCGACGGGCCCGGTTGGCCTCGGAGGTGACGGTCTTCTCCCGCACCAGCTCGATCACCGCCATCGGGGCGTTATCGCCCTTGCGCGGCTCGACCTTGATGATCCGGGTGTAGCCACCCGCCCGGTCGGCGAAGAACGGACCGATCTCGGCGAACAGGGTGTGCACCACATCCTTGTCGCGGATCTTCTTCATCACCTCACGCCGATTGTGCAGGGCGCCCTTCTTGGCGTGCGTGATGAGCTTTTCGGCGTAGGGCCGCAGCGCCCGGGCCTTGGGCTCGGTGGTCTTGATCCGGCCGTGCTCGAAGAGCGAGGTGGCCAGGTTGGCCAGGATCGCCTTCTGATGCGAGGAGGACCCGCCGAGACGAGGACCCTTGGTGGGCTTAGGCATGTGACTACTCCTTATCGGGGCCGGCCCCCGTATCAGGTAGGGCCGGGACGGAAACTAAATCGTGCGGATCTAGAGCTGTTCGGTCTCGGCGTAGTCCTGGTCGTTGTCCAGGTCATAGCCGCTGTCCGCGGTCCAGGTGCCGGTGGCCACGTCGTAGCCGGCCACTTCGGACGGGTCGAAGCTGGCCGGCGAGTCCTTCAGCGACAGGCCGAGATGGTGCAGCTTGATCTTGACCTCGTCGATGGACTTCTGGCCGAAGTTGCGGATGTCCAGCAGGTCGGACTCGGTGCGGGCGACCAGCTCGCCGACGGTGTGCACGCCCTCACGCTTGAGGCAGTTGTAGGAGCGCACGGTCAGGTCGAGGTCGTCGATCGGCAGGGCGAAGGCCGCGATGTGGTCAGCTTCCTGCGGCGACGGGCCGATCTCGACGCCCTCGGCCTCGACGTTGAGCTCCCGGGCCAGACCGAACAGCTCAACCAGCGTCTTGCCGGCCGAGGCCAGGGCGTCGCGGGGGCTGATGGAGTTCTTGGTCTCCACGTCGAGGATCAGCTTGTCGAAGTCGGTGCGCTGCTCGACGCGGGTGGCCTCCACCTTGTAGGTGACCTTGAGCACCGGCGAGTAGATGGAATCGACGGGGATGCGGCCGAT
>CAYPTG010000208.1:0-4684 GCA_964413455.1 uncultured Mycobacterium sp.
GCTGGGGCTGCGATTCACCCGGGTGCAGTTCACCCCCGACCTGCTGCCGGCCGATCTGCTCGGCTCGACGATCTACGACATGCGGTCCGGGGAGTTTGAATTCCGCCGCGGACCGATCTTCGCCAACCTGCTGATGGCCGATGAGATCAACCGCACCCCGCCCAAGACTCAAGCCGCCCTGCTGGAGGCGATGGCCGAGGGTCAGGTCAGCATCGACGGCGAAACACACCGGCTGCCTTCGCCTTTCACCGTCATCGCCACCGAGAACCCGATCGAGTTCGAAGGCACCTACCCACTGCCGGAAGCCCAACTCGACCGGTTCGCGGTCAAGGTCGGGCTGAAGTACCTGACCGAGCAAGAGGAGACGTCGATGCTGCGCCGCCGGCTGGAACGCGGCTCGGCCGAGGCGGTGGTGAACGAGATCGTCGACGCCGACCAGCTGCTGGCGATGCAGGAATCGGTGGAGGCGGTCAGCGTGCACGACGACGTGCTGCGCTACGTGGTGTCGCTGGCGGTGGCCACCCGCAGCCACCCGCAGGTGGTCGTCGGCGCCAGCCCCCGCGCCGAACTGGACCTGGTGCAGCTGTCCCGGGCCCGCGCGCTGCTGGCCGGGCGCGACTACGTGACGCCGGAGGACGTCAAGGCCCTGGCGGTGCCCGCGCTGGGGCACCGGATCAGCCTGCGCCCGGAAATGTGGGTGCGCAGCGTGCACGGCGCGGATGTGGTGGAGCAGCTGCTCAAGAAGCTGCCCGCACCGCGGACTCCCGGATAGCCGCCGGCTATGGATGTGGGATTGCGTTGGCGGACAACGGGGTTGACGCGAATGCTGTTCCTCTGCGCGGCCATCGCGTTGGCCGCGGCGCTGGTGTCCGGGCGCTGGCAGCTGATCGCGTTCGCCGCGCCGCTGCTCGGGGTGCTGTGTTCGGCGGGCTGGCAGCACCCACCGTCGCGGATTTCGGTGCGGGCCGAGCCCGAGCTGCTGCGCTGCTTCGAAGGCGACCAGGTGAACGTGCGGGTGCAGGCCGGCGCGGCACCCGACGGCGCGGCGGTCGGCCTGACGGTCAGCGCGCCGCCCGGGATGCACACCGAGGTGCTGCCGGACACCGACACAGCCCAACTGCACCGTGTCAGCGCCCACGCCGAGCGCTGGGGCCGCTACCCGCTGCGGGCCGAGGTCGACGTCATCGCCCCCGGCGGGCTACTGGCCGCGGCCGGGTCGGCCGAGGTCGCCGAGATCTTCGTGTTCCCGACGGTGCCGCCGGCGCCGACCGCGCTGCCGCGCAGCGAGATGCTGGACCGGCTGGGCACCCATCTCACCCGGCACACCGGACCCGGCGTCGAATTCGCCGACATCCGCCCGTACGTGCCGGGCGATCAGCTGCGCACCGTCAATTGGCCGGTCAGCGCCCGGCGTGGCAGCCTGCACGTCACCCAGCGGCTCACCGACCGATCGGTCGACGTGGTGGTCGTGGTGGATCTCAGTGCCCAGCCGCCCGGCCCGGCCACCGCCGACACCCAGCGGGTGGTCGAGGGCGCGGTGCAGGTGGTGCAGTCGGCGCTACGCACCGGCGACCGGGCCGGCGTGGTCGGACTGGGCGGCCAGCAACCCCGCTGGCTGGGCCCCGACATCGGCCAGCGGCAGTTCTACCGGGTGCTCGACACCGTGTTGGGCGCCACCACCGGCGGTTCAGCGAGGCTGGCGGATGCGCCGGCGGAGGGCAGGGGAAGCTGGGACCGCCGAATAAATACCGCTGGCTATCAAACGATGACCGGCACCCTGGCGCCGCGCACCGCGATCCCACCGAACGCCGTCATCGTCGCGTTCTCCACGCTGTTGGACGCCGCGTTCGGGCTGGCGCTGATCGACCTGGCCCGGCGCGGGCACGTCGTGGTGGTCGTCGACGTGCTTGACGGCTGCCCGCTGGGCCGGCCCGGCCAGGACGAACTCGACCCGATCGTCAGCCGGATGTGGGATTTACAACGCTCGGCGATGTACCGCGACATGCGGGTGGTCGGCGTCGAAGTGGTGGCCTGGCCGTCGGAAACCACGTTGGAGGCGGCGATGCGGCTGCTGCCCGAGGCCAGCCGGGCGGCGGGCGGCAGGCGATCCCGATGAACCTGTTGTCCTGCGCGTTCGGGGTGCTGATGGTGCTCAGCGCCGCAGGCACCGGCGGGCCGACGACGCTCGCGGTGTTGGGTTTGGCGGCGGTCGCGGTGCTGGTCGGCTTGATCGAACGGCGCGCCGCGCCGGTGGCGGTGACGCTGACCGTCGTCGCGCTGGGGATGGCCGACCCGACGCCGCTGTTCGCGGCGGTGTCCGGCCTGTGCGCGGCCGCCTACCTGGTGACCCGCTACGGCGCCGGCACCGGCGCAGTGACGCTGACCGTGCCGACGGTGGCCGGGATGCTCGGGTTCGCCGTGGCCGGGCTGGCCGCCACCGCGGTGACGCTGCCGGTATCGGGAATCGCGCTGCTGGCACCGCCGCTGATGGCCGCCCTGCTGATCGCGGTGGTACGAATGACCGATGCCCGGTCAGACCCCTGAGATCCTGCTGCTGTCCACCTCGGACACCGACCTCATCACCGCCCGCGCCACCGGCGCCCGGTTCCGCTGGGCCAACCCCTCCCGACTGATCGACGGTGAACTCGACACGCTGCTTGCCGGCGCCGACATCGTGGTGGTGCGCATCCTCGGCGGCTACCGGGCCTGGCAGGACGGCATCGACGCGTGTGTGGCCAGCGGGCGGCCGGTGGTGGTGGTCAGCGGCGAGCAGACCCCCGACGCCGAGCTGATGCAGCACTCCACCGTGCCGGCCGGCACCGCCGTACAGGCGCACGCCTACCTGGCCCAGGGCGGGGTGGCCAACATGAGCCAGCTGTACGCCTTCCTGTGCGACACCCTGCTGATGACCGGGTTCGGGTTCGCCCCGCCGGCGGCCACCCCGTCGTGGGGGGTGCTGGAACGCGATGTCCCTGAGATTGCCAACCAGACCGCCCCGACCATCGCCGTGCTGTACTACCGCGCCCAACAACTGGCCGGCAACACCGCTTACATCGAGGCGCTGTGCGCGGCCATCGAGCAGGCCGGCGGACGGCCGCTGCCGGTGTACTGCACCTCGCTGCGCAACCCCGAGCCCGAGCTGCTGGAGCTGCTGGCCGGGGCTGAGGCCATGGTGGTCACCGTGCTGGCCGCCGGCGGGGCGCGCCCGGCCACCGCCGGGGCGGGCGGCACCGACGACGGCTGGGACGTCACTGAGCTTGCCGCCCTTGACATTCCGATTCTGCAAGGCCTGTGCCTGACCAGCTCACGGGCGGACTGGTCGGCCAACGACGACGGAATGAGTCCGCTGGATGTGGCCAGCCAGGTCGCGGTGCCCGAGTTCGACGGCCGGATCATCACGGTGCCGTTCTCCTTCAAGGAGATCGACGGCGACGGCCTGATCGCCTACGTGCCCGACCCGGAACGCTGCGCGCGGGTCGCCGGGCTGGCCGTCAACCACGCCCGGCTGCGCAGCGTCGCACCCGCCGACAAGCGGCTGGCGCTGGTGTTCTCGGCCTACCCGACCAAACACTCCCGGATCGGCAACGCCGTCGGTCTGGACACCCCGGCCAGCGCCATCGCGTTGCTGAAAGCATTGCGCGACAACGGATACCAGATCGGCGAGGTACCCGGGGTGGACGCCGGCGACGGTGACGCGCTGATGCACGCGCTGATCGAACGCGGCGGCCAGGACCCCGACTGGCTCACCGAGGGACAACTGGCCGGCAACCCGATCCGCATCCCGGCCGCCCGCTACCGGGAATGGTTCGCCGCGCTGCCCGCCGAGCTGGCCGACAACATCGTCGAACACTGGGGGCCGCCGCCCGGTGAACTGTTCGTCGACCGCAGCGGTGACCCGCACGGCGAAATCGTCGTCGCGGCAATGCAATCCGACAACCTGGTCATCATCGTGCAGCCGCCGCGCGGATTCGGGGCGAACCCGGTGGCCATCTACCACGACCCGGATCTGCCGCCCAGTCACCACTACCTGGCCAGCTACCTGTGGCTGCGACACGAGTTCGGCGCACACGCCGTCGTGCATCTGGGCAAGCACGGCAACCTGGAATGGCTGCCCGGCAAGACACTCGGCATGTCGGCCGGCTGCGGGCCGGACGCCGCGCTGGGCGACCTTCCGCTGATCTACCCGTTCCTGGTCAACGACCCCGGCGAGGGCACCCAGGCCAAACGCCGCGCCCACGCGGTGCTGATCGACCACCTCATCCCGCCGATGGCGCGGGCGGAAAGCTACGGCGACATCGCCCGGCTGGAACAGCTGCTCGACGAACACGCCACCGTCGCCGCCCTGGATCCGGCCAAGCTGCCGGCTATCCGCCAGCAGATCTGGACGCTGATGCGGGCCGCCCGGATGGACCACGACCTCGGGCTGGACCAGCGCCCCGGTGAAGACAGCTTCGACGACATGCTGCTGCACGTCGACGGCTGGCTGTGCGAAATCAAGGACGTGCAGATCCGCGACGGCCTGCACATCCTGGGCGCCGCGCCGGCCGCCGACGCCGAACTCGACCTGGTGCTGGCCATCCTGCGGGCCCGACAACTGTTCGCCGGCGAACAACACCTGCCCGGCCTGCGTCAGGCGCTCGGCCTGACCGAGGATGGCAGCGACGACCGGGCCCGGGTCGACGCC
>CAYPTG010000209.1:0-4632 GCA_964413455.1 uncultured Mycobacterium sp.
GGGGTGGCACAAACCAGTGAGAAGCGACTGTTTACTAAAAACACAGGTCCGTGCGAAGTCGCAAGACGATGTATACGGACTGACGCCTGCCCGGTGCTGGAAGGTTAAGAGGACCGGTTAACCCCTTTCGGGGGGTGAAGCTGAGAATTTAAGCCCCAGTAAACGGCGGTGGTAACTATAACCATCCTAAGGTAGCGAAATTCCTTGTCGGGTAAGTTCCGACCTGCACGAATGGCGTAACGACTTCTCAACTGTCTCAACCATAGACTCGGCGAAATTGCACTACGAGTAAAGATGCTCGTTACGCGCGGCAGGACGAAAAGACCCCGGGACCTTCACTATAGCTTGGTATTGATGTTCGATACGGTTTGTGTAGGATAGGTGGGAGACTAAGAAACCCGCACGCCAGTGTGGGCGGAGTCATTGTTGAAATACCACTCTGATCGTATTGGACCTCTAACCTCGAACCGTCTATCCGGTTCAGGAACAGTGCCTGGTGGGTAGTTTAACTGGGGCGGTTGCCTCCCAAAAAGTAACGGAGGCGCCCAAAGGTTCCCTCAACCTGGACGGCAATCAGGTGTTGAGTGCAAGTGCACAAGGGAGCTTGACTGCGAGACCTACACGTCAAGCAGGGACGAAAGTCGGGACTAGTGATCCGGCACCCCCGAGTGGAAGGGGTGTCGCTCAACGGATAAAAGGTACCCCGGGGATAACAGGCTGATCTTCCCCAAGAGTCCATATCGACGGGATGGTTTGGCACCTCGATGTCGGCTCGTCGCATCCTGGGGCTGGAGCAGGTCCCAAGGGTTGGGCTGTTCGCCCATTAAAGCGGCACGCGAGCTGGGTTTAGAACGTCGTGAGACAGTTCGGTCTCTATCCGCCGCGCGCGTCAGAAACCTGAGGAAACCTGTCCCTAGTACGAGAGGACCGGGACGGACGAACCTCTGGTACACCAGTTGTCCCACCAGGGGCACCGCTGGATAGCCACGTTCGGACAGGATAACCGCTGAAAGCATCTAAGCGGGAAACCCCCTCCAAGACCAGGCTTCTCACCCATCAAGTGGGATAAGGCCCCCCGCAGACCACGGGATCAATAGACCAGACCTGAAAGCACAGCAATGTGTGCAGGGAACTGGCACTAACCGGCCGAAAACTTACAACAACAACCAACCCCGCAACCACACCACAAACCACCAAACACCCACCCCACCACCAAAACACCCCCCACACAAAACAGGGACACGGTGACAAAAAAGGCAGGGACCACAAAAATTTACATAAAGTTACGGCGGCCATAGCGGCAGGGAAACGCCCGGACCCATCCCGAACCCGGAAGCTAAGCCAGCCAGCGCCGATGATACTACCCAACAGGGTGGAAAAGTAGGACACCGCCGAACACCATTTACGGAACACCCCCCGAGAAATCGGGGGGTGTTCCTCTTTTTGCAATTGTGGGAATTGACGGGTGACCCACTGCAATTATCTCGGTCAATTTTTGCCGGTGCGCAGGATCGTCGATGGATTCCAGGTAGTCGACGAATGCATCCATCGGGCCGCGGTACCGGTATTCTGCGGACGTGGTCCGGAACGCAGGCCAGTCCCAGGGCCAATCCCCGACAGGCAGATCAGGTCAATCCTCGACCGGTGGATCACCGCGTCGCGGTCCGCGTGACGCCAATCCGCGCGGCGGCAAGGGGGACCGTGGTGGTCGCCCGGCTCGCCCGGTGTCCCGGCCCCGGCCAGCCGATGCCGAGGCGGAAGCGTCCACTCCGCCTGGCCCGAAGATCCCGGAAGGTATCGAGGCCAAGCAGTTGGCGCCCGAAGTTCGCCGCGAACTCATGACGTTGGACAAGGCCACCGCCGACTATGTCGCCAAACATCTGGTCGCCGCTGGTGAACTACTCGACGATGACCCCGAGGCCGCGCTGGCCCATGCCCAGGCCGCCCGCACTCGATCCGGGCGGATTTCGGCGGTGCGTGAAGCCGTCGGCATTGCCGCCTACTGCTGCGGGGACTGGGCGCAGGCGTTGTCGGAGTTCCGGGCGGCCCGCCGGATGGGCTCGAAATCCCAGCTGCTGCCGCTGATCGCCGACTGCGAACGCGGGGTCGGCCGTCCCGAGCGGGCCATCGAGCTGGCCCGCAGCCCGGAAGCCTCCGAGCTCACCGGGGATGATGCCGACGAAATGCGGATCGTCGCCGCCGGCGCCCGCGTCGACCTCGGACATCTCGACCAGGCGATGGCTGTGCTGTCTGCCCCGGCGCCGGACCCCTCTCGGGTTGGCGCCACCGCGGCGCGACTGTTCTACGCCTACGCCGAAGTGCTGCTGGCGCTGGGCCGCCAGCAAGAGGCACTGCAATGGTTCGTGCACTCGGCGGCCGCGGACCTCGACGGCGTCACCGACGCCGAAGAGCGCGTCGGCGAACTCGCTTGAGATGATCACCCTTGCGCAGCAACATGATTGCCTGCTGCTCGACCTCGACGGGACGGTGTTTCGCGGCTACGCGCCGACACCCGGCGCCGTCGACACCCTCGACCGGATCGGCTGCCGCACCCTCTTCGTCACCAACAACGCCACCCGCTCGGCGGCCGAAGTTGCCGGGCACCTCGGTGAACTCGGCTTCACCGCCACCGCCGACGATGTGGTGACCAGCGCCCAGAGCGCGGCCCACCTACTGGCCCAACGGCTTCCGGCCGGTGCTCGGGTGCTTGTCGTCGGCACCGACGCACTGGCGGCCGAAGTCACCGCCGCCGGGCTGACACCGGTGCGGACGTTCGCCGAAGCGCCGGTCGCGGTCATTCAGGGCCTGTCGCTGACTATTGGTTGGCCCGACCTAGCCGAAGCCGCACTGGCGATTCGGGCCGGGGCACTGTGGGTGGCGTCGAACCTGGACGCCACTCTGCCCACCGAACGCGGATTGCTGCCCGGTAACGGATCACTGGTCGCCGCGTTGCAGACCGCCACCGGAGCGCAGCCGCTGGTAGCCGGCAAGCCGGCGCCGGCGTTAATGCATGACGCGCTGGCCCGGGGAGACTTCCGTGCTCCCCTGGTGGTCGGTGACCGCCTCGATACCGATATCGCCGGCGCCAACGCCGCAGCACTACCCAGCCTGATGGTGCTCACCGGAGTGAACAGCGCCGCCGACGCGGTTCATGCCGCACCTGAGCAGCGGCCCAGCTACCTCGGCGCGGACCTGCGGTCGCTGAACACCGAAGCGGCAACCCTGGCCGTCGGCCCGCATCCGGCATGGAACGTCGACGCCGACCCCGAGGCGGTTACCGTCACCGCGACCGGACACGATCCAGGCGCTGACGGACTGTCGGTGGTGCGGGCCGTCGCCGCAGCCCTCTGGGCGGCCGAGGGTGGCAGGGGCGCCGACGCCGATGGCCCGCGGCTTCTGGTCCGGGCCGGCGACGACACCGCTTGGGCCGCGCTGCAACGCTGGTCGCTGTTGTCCGGCCCAGATCCGCTAGCGTGATCGGTGAGATGAACACCGATCCGCAGCAGATCCGAACCCAGGTTGATGCCATCCTGGCCGAGATTCCCGCCGTCGACGCCGAAGGGTTCGCTGAGCAGCCGCTCAGTGCCGATAGGGATGCCGACGGTGATGCCGGAGACGTCGGCCAGGATGCTCACGATGCCGGAGCGCACGATATCGACGTCATCGGGCGCCGTCTCGAAGAGGCGCACCAGATCCTCGTCGACGCGTTGGAATCGGTCGAGAAGGGCTGAGCCGCGCATGACGCGCCGCGCCCGGGTCGACGCGGAGCTGGTCCGCCGGGGACTTGCCCGATCACGCCAGCAGGCGGCCGAACTGATCGGTGCCGGCCGGGTCACCATCGACGGCATGCCGGCCGCCAAACCGGCGACCGCAGTGGCGATCACCGCACGGCTGGCGGTCGAAGGCCCCGAGCAGCGGAGCTGGGTATCGCGCGGCGCGCACAAGCTGATCGGTGCGCTGGACGCCTTCGCCATCGATGTGCGGGACCGGCGTGCCCTGGATGCCGGCGCCTCCACCGGTGGGTTCACCGAAGTGCTGCTGGACCGCGGGGCCACCGAGGTGGTGGCCGTCGACGTGGGGTACGGCCAACTGGCCTGGTCGCTGCGCTCCGATCCGCGGGTTCGGGTCATCGAACGCACCAACGTCCGCGATCTGACCGTCGAGGCCATTGTCGGGCAGGTCGACATCGTCGTCGCCGACCTGTCCTTTATCTCGTTATCCACAGTGCTGCCGGCACTTGTCACATGTGCCGGCAGCGGCGCCGATATCGTTCCGATGGTGAAGCCGCAATTCGAGGTGGGGCGCAGCCAGGTGGGCGCCGGTGGCGTGGTCACCGACCCGCAGCTGCGCGCCGGCGCGGTGCTGACGGTGGCCCACCGCGCCGCCGAATTGGGCTGGCACACCGCCGGCGTGGTGGCCAGCCCGCTGCCCGGCCCGTCCGGGAACGTCGAATACTTCCTGTGGCTGCGCGCTCAGGCCGCGCTGCACGGCGCCGACCTGGAGGACGCGGTGCACCGTGCCGTAGCGGAGGGTCCGCAGTGACCGATCCCACCAGGTCCGCGGTGACCGAAACCCGCACCGTGCTGCTGGTCATGCATCCCGGCCGCAGTGAAGCCAACGAGACTGCGCATC
>CAYPTG010000210.1:0-4631 GCA_964413455.1 uncultured Mycobacterium sp.
CCCTCGACCTTCAGGTGCACCCGGCAGCCGGTGCGCTCGGAGAGCCGCGGGGCCGCCACCAGTGGGGTGCCACCTTCTAGCAGGGTGACCGGGGTCCAGTCGGCGGCCATCGGCAGCCGGTCCCGGTAAGCCTCGATCAGACCGGGCCAGGGCGGTGAGGTGAGCCGCATAAAGACCATGTGGTCTACCATATCAGATATGCCAGCTGACCAGTCGAATTACCGCAACGGAAGGCATGTGGTCTATCGTTTGACGGCACATCTTGTGCTCGTCACCAAACGCCGCAGCGGTGCGATCACCGACCGGGTTCGCGAAGCCCTCATCAGCACAACCGCCGAGGTTTGCGCACGCCACGGCGTGACATTGCTGGCGGCCGGTGGCGAACACGACCATCTACACCTACTGGTCGACTATCCACCGAAGCTGTCCATCTCAACACTAGTAGGGGCGGTAAAGACCAGCACCTCAAAGCGTGTCCGGGAGCAACAGTGGCCGGAGATAACCACCGCGCTCCGAGGTGGCGAGCAATTCTGGTCTCCGTCATATTTCGCGTGCTCCAGCGGCGAAACACCCTTGGAACTCGTAGCGGCTTACCTCCGTGCCCAACGGGTGCCCAACAAGGCGCCGGGCCGGCCGAAAGTGCATCAATGACGTCGGCCGGTGAGGCGCGTGCCGGCGGTCAGTCGATCGGCCCGGCGGCCGGTGGGCTCTTCATTCCTCACATCCTTTCGCTGGAAGCCCTACCCTTGTTATGACCTGCAACGAAAGGATTTTCAGTGATAGGGCAGCGGACGCGGATCACTTGGGAACCCGATCCTGCAGACGACCCCCCGTATTCAACAGGCTTCGTACGCCACGCGGTGCGCGGTACCGATGGGTCGTTGACCTACGCGGTCGACGTAGACAACACCACGATTTACGTACATTCAAGCCGGGTAATTCATCAGACTGACGACGACTGCGAGGCCTGACCGATATCAGCGGGCGGAGTCGAACGCGTCTATCTAGTCCAGGACCGTCCCCGGCCGAGATCGATCAGCTGCCGAGCCGCTTCGCGCCGGCGCTCCCCTACCTCGCTGATTTCCTTCGTCAACCTTCATCCACGCCGCCGGCCTCTCGTCAGGGAAGAAGAAGCTGCACAACGGTGGAGTCAGCTTCCGGACCGCCTTAAATCCGTTCAACCAGCTCGTGCGGATCGGCCGCCAAAGGGTACAGGGGTTTCTGCTCCAGATCCCAACCGCTCGCAGCCAAGCGATCAGCCCGCACCACGAATCCCCCGGCGGAGCCCTCTCCCGGAAGGCCGACCGTGTGAAGTCTGGTTTGTCGATTACGTGTCATACCGTGGTATTTACATGGCAGTGCCTACTATGTATTTGTGAAGTTGTCGGAGTACGCGGGGCGGAATGGGATCAAGTATCGGGCGGCGTGGAATCGCTATAAGGCCGGTAAGATCGAGGGTGCCTATCTGGACGAGTCCGGGCATGTGGTGGTTCCTGATCCGTGCCATGGATTGATTGGTTCGGCGGTGGTGTATGCCCGGGTGTCGACGCACAAGCAGCGGGATGATCTCGATCGGCAGGCCGCGCGGATGGTGGAGTTCGCCAACGCGGCGGGGTTGTCGGTGGTGGCTGTTATCAAGGAGGTCGCCTCGGGGGTTAATGACACCCGCCCGAAGTTGACGGCGCTGTTGAAGGACGATTCATGGGGGACGCTGGTGGTTGAGCACAAGGACCGGTTGTCGCGGGTCGGGTTCGGCTGGTTCGACGTACTTTTGGGTGTGCAGGGCCGGCGGGTGGTGGTCGCCGATGTAGCCGGGGAGCAGAAAGCCGATCTCCTCGAGGATTTCGTGTCGATTATCTACAGCTTCGCTGCCCGGCTCTACGGGTTGCGTTCAGCGCGGCGGCGCACCGATGTGGTGTTGTCCGCGTTGGGGATCGACCCGGCCGCACTGTCGGTTGTGGCGGGGTGAGGGCACTCTGGTGATCCGGGCGTATCGCCATCGGGTGATGGCCAACCCGGGCAAAAGTGTGGCGTTGGTGGCGTTGTTCCCGGCGTTTCGTGACGCGCTGGGCGGATTGCAGGCGTTGACCCGCGCCGAGGCGTTGGCCGGCCAGCCGCTGCGGGGGTGGCGGTCCATGCCGGCGGGCACGGTGGGGTTCACCCATCGACTCTCAGCGCGGCAGATGAAGTCGGTGCAGAACATGGTCCACCACGCGGTGGTGGGTTGGCAGGAATCGGTGCGCGGGCGGGTGCGTGAGTTGATCACCGGATCGGAGTTGCCCGAGGGACGCAAGACCGTGCTCTACCGGATCAACGCCCGCAAGGCCTGGTGGGCTGCGGAATTGGTGTTGCCGTGGACCCTGGACCCGGCCACTGGGGAGCTGGCGGTGGCCGATGGCCGGCGCGAGGAACGCGATCGGGCCACGGTGTGGCTCGCTGTGGACCCGGCCGATCTGGCGTTAGCCCGCCGGCTGGCCAAACAGGCACAGAAACGCCACCGATTCCCCGATCTGCGGCGGGTCAACACACTGGTCCTTGATTCCATCGTCGCCCGCCCCGCCCCGGCCGTCGCTGCCACCGGCGGCGGGGCAGTGGGCTGGTGGGTCACCGTCGCGACCCTGACCGTCGGGAAGCCCGCGGCGGTGCCCCTGGCCCGCAATCCGTACTTCGACCGCGCCCACACCGCGGCGGTAGCCGCCGGTGGGCGGGTCTGCGGGGCGGTGCAGCTGCACCTGACCCGCGACCGCCACGGCCAACCCTCGGGGGTGGCGATCTCGCTGCTACTGAGCACCGCTGACGCTACGGCCCGGACCCAGGGACAGTGGCTGGGTGTGGATTTCGGGTTTGGCTCGGCCCTGCTGGCCACCAGCGAGGGCCAGCTGCTGGGCCGGGCCATGATCGAACGCCTACGTGAACTTGACGCCCAGCTCACCCCGCTGGCCGCCGACCTGCAACGCCGGGGCATCCGGCTGAACACCGATCCCCGCTACCGGGCGTTGCAGAACCGGATCAGCGGCTACGTCACCAACGAGATCGGCCGGCTCCTCAACCGCATCGCCGCTCGCCGCGGCGACGCCGCCGTGCGGGGGCTGGTCGTGGAGAACCTCGATTTCCGCGGCGGCGGCCTCTCGCGGCGACTCAACCGTATCGCCACCCGCACCGGCCGCCACGTCCTGCGGACCCGACTGGCCGCCCTGACCGCCAAACACGGCATCGCCATCGCCGAGGTGCCCAGCCCGTGGAGCAGCTGCGAATGCTCCGGCTGCGGCTACACCGCCAAACACAACCGCACCGCACGCCAATTCCGTTGCCGATTCTGCGGTTTGAAACTTCACGCGGACGTGAACGCCGCCCGTGTGGTCATGTCGAGACGTTCTCGACACCTCCCCGACCACACCGGCCCACGCTCCCGGAAGAACACCCTCCGGCTGCTCGACAGCAGACACCGACAACGGTGGAACCTGCCGGCAACAGGAGCGGTCCCAGACATCACAGGTGCTCTGGGGCGCACCGCCTCAAAAAGGCAGTGCGCGAGGCAATCCCAGGAACTTCCATGGAATTGCTAACTGTACTCAAACATTCCCGGGCTGTCGCGCCCCATAACTACGCCGCCATAGTGGAAGGTAAGCCAGCGGACGGCATCCCGGCGCGTCGGCTCCACGCGCAGGATGCCGTCATCAACGTCGCAAATCGCCCAACTAGTCACGGCCGCTCGCTCCTGCCTCGGGCTACAACATCGTCGCGGTCGAACAAGTCGAGGCCGTCGGGAGTTTTTACCTGAATTCGCCCGCTCGCTGTCACGGCGACGACCTCTACGACAGTGTTTCGCCAGGCCGACGTAGGGGCGACAACAAAGACCTGGTCGCCCGGGTTGATATCCAGCGTCACTAGATTTCCTCCTTTGGCGGATCAACAGTTCCGCAGATCGCTACTGTTCCCCCAAGCCAGCCATAGTTGTGGACGTTGGTCGCTCGACCCATATCACTGAAGCCGGTTCCTGGAGTTACGTTGGCCAGCCCACGGGCGACGAGCGCGTCAAGATGCCTACGCGCAGTCGTGACGCTGACATCAGCTTCATCGGCCACTTCGCTGGCTGTCGCGCTCAGCAGCTGTTCCAGGGCAGTGCGCACCAGCTCAGCGGCTGTTGCAGGTTTCATTGTCATGAGCCGTTTTCCCCTGGCGATTGCACTGGGAGTCCTTCGCTCAAGCAGGCCGCCAGTAGCCGGTGGTCGTAGGCGACGACGGCGGTCAGCTGGTGTCTGATTTGAGTGGCGGCGGCCAAGTGGATCGCGTCGAGTGAACGAAGTTGTGGTGGTCCGATGACTTCGGCTGTGGCAATGATCTTCTCAGACAGAGGAATTGTGTCGATAGTGGCGAGGAGTCGTCGAGCGCGGTCGATGTCGCCGAAGTCGGCGCTGCGAGCGGCGGCACGCATCAGTTCGACGCGCGTGAGGTCGCTGGTGACGACGTGGTCGCCCTTGGCTTTGTGGTGTTGGAGCCAGATGCGAAGGTCCTGGGTTTCGACTTCATCGGTGAATAGCTTTGCGAGAGCAGAGGTGTCGAGGTAGATCATTGTTCGTCGCGCATCTCGTTGAGGATGTCGGTGAGGGTGCGTGTGCGGGCGGGGGGGA
>CAYPTG010000211.1:0-1285 GCA_964413455.1 uncultured Mycobacterium sp.
CCGGAATAGTCGAACTCGCAGGCCTGCCCGATGACGATCGGGCCCGACCCGATGACCAGCACATGTTTGAGGTCGGTCCGGCGTGGCATCTAGCGGCTCTTTCCGTTGGCGACTGTGGATTTCTCCATCAGCTCGACGAACTGGTCGAACAGATAGTTGGCGTCATGCGGGCCGGCGGCGGCCTCCGGGTGGTACTGCACCGAGAAGGCCCGGCCGTCAACGAGTTTCACGCCTTCCACCACACCGTCGTTGGCGCAGGTGTGGCTGACCACGGCCGGCCCGAAGTCGGTGTCGAAGACTTCCCCCGCCTCACCTTCCAGGGCGAAGCCGTGGTTCTGCGCGGTGACGGCCACCCGGCCGGTGGCGTGGTCGATCACCGGGACATTGATGCCGCGGTGCCCGAACACCATCTTGTAGGTGGACCGGCCCAGCGCCCGGCCCAGGATCTGGTTGCCGAAACATATTCCGAACAACGGGATTCCGGCGCCCAGCACCTGCCGGGTGACTGCGACAACCCGGTCGGCGGTGGCCGGGTCACCGGGCCCGTTGGACAGGAACACCCCGTCGGGCGCCAGCTCGCTGATCTGCTCGAAACTGGCTGTCGACGGCAGCACATGGGTCCGGATGCCGCGACGGGCGAAATTGCGCGGGGTGTTGGTTTTGATGCCCAGGTCCAGTGCGGCCACGGTAAACCGTTGCGGGCCTTGCGGTTCGACGATGTAGCCGTCGGAGGTGCTGACCTCACCGCACAGGTCGGCACCGAGCATCGGCGGCTGGTTGCGCACCCGGTGCAGCAGCTCGGCGTCGTCGGCCAGCGCGGCCCCGGAGAACACCCCGGCCCGCATCGAGCCGTGGCTGCGCAGATGCCGGACGATCGCCCGGGTGTCCACACCGGCGATGCCGACCACTCCTTGGCGGGCCAGTTCGTCGTCGAGTGTTCCGCTGGCCCGCCAGTTGGAGGCCCGCGGTGACGGGTCGCGCACCACGTAGCCGGCCACCCAGATCTTGTCCGCGCGGCTCTCGGCGTCCTCGTGGTTCCAGCCGGTGTTGCCGATCTGCGGCGCGGTGGCCACTACGATCTGCCGGTGGTAGCTGGGGTCGGTGAGGGTCTCCTGGTAGCCGGACATGCCGGTGGAGAACACCGCTTCTCCGAGGGTCTGGCCGAGCGCGCCGAACGGTGTGCCGGTGTGGATGCGCCCGTCCTCCAATACCAGGACGGCCCGCTGCTGGGTCACTGTGTCGCTCCTATCCATCGGGTGTAGTCGCGGCGGTCGTCGCCGCGGAA
>CAYPTG010000211.1:1385-4597 GCA_964413455.1 uncultured Mycobacterium sp.
GTCACTGTGTCGCTCCTATCCATCGGGTGTAGTCGCGGCGGTCGTCGCCGCGGAACCCGGTGTCGATCTCGGTGCCCGACGGCAGCCGCCACCGGATGACCAGAATCCCGTCGGGGTTGTCGCTGCGTCGGCCGGGCAGCACCTTCCCGGCCAGGCCGAGCTCCGTGCGCACACCGATGATGGATTCGTGCGGAATCCAGATCGGATCGGCGCCGGAGCGGTGCACGACGATGCCGTCTCGGTATCCGGTGAGCACCGCCTTGCAGCGGTAGCCCAGGTCGCCGACGTTCACCCGGTCCAGCCAGTCCGGGGCGATGGTGCAGCCGACATACAGCCCCGTGGTCGGGGCAATGACGGCCGGACCGAGGACGTCCGGCATCGTCGGCAGCGCGCCGATGGCGTCGGTCTGCCGCTGCGCCCGGTGCTTCCAGCCGCGCAGCATCCGCCGGATCGCCACGCCGATCAGCACCACGACAACGAGCCCGAAGATGTACGTCCCGATCAGGGTGGGGGTGTTCACGCCGCCCCACCCCGCCCAAGCCCACCCCACCCGGGCCCACCCCACCCAAGCCCACCCCACCCGGGCCCGCACCGCCCAAACCGACACATGGGCGGGAAAGTGCGAGTGGATCGCGCCATTTCGTCGATCTCGCCGTTCACGCCGGGATGGCCTTGCCGTCGCGCGCGGTGATCCGCCCGCGCAGCAGCGTCGCGGTCACCGTCGCCGGTAGCGTCATCGCCTGATACGGCGTGTTCGCCGAGCGGCTGGCCAGCTCGGCGCCCTGCACGGTCCAGCTGGCATCGGGGTCGACGATCACCAGGTTGGCCGGCTCACCGACCTCCAGCGGACGACCCTGGTCGTCCAGGCCGACGATGCGAGCCGGGTTCTCGCTCATCACCCGGGCCACCCCGCGCCAGTCCAGCAGGCCCGGCGCCACCATCGTCGCCGCCACCACCGACAGCGCGGTCTGCAGCCCGAGCATGCCGGGCCGGGCGACGGCGAACTCGCAGCACTTCTCATGTTCGGCGTGCGGGGCGTGGTCGGTGGCGACGCAGTCGATCACCCCGTCGGCCAGTGCTCGGCGCAGCGACTGCGCGTCGGTGGCTTCCCGCAGCGGCGGGTTGACCCGGCTGCGGCCGTCGTAGTCGGCCAGTCGGCTGTCGTCGAGCATCAGGTGGTGCGGGGTGACCTCGGCGGTGATCGAAATGCCTTGCTGTTTGGCCCATTTCAGGATTTCGACGGTCCCGGCCGTCGACGCGTGACAGATGTGCACCCGGGCACCGGCGTCGCGGGCCAGCAGGGCGTCGCGGGCGACGATCGCCTCCTCGGCGGCCCGCGGCCAGCCGGCCAGCCCGAGCCGGGCGGCGGTCGGCCCTTCGTGGGCCACCGCACCGGCGGTCAGCCGCGGCTCCTCGGCGTGCTGGGCGATCAGCACACCCAGGCCGGCGGCGTATTCCAGGGCCCGGCGCATCACCAGCGGGTCGTGCACGCAGAGGCCGTCGTCGGAGAACATCCGCACCCCGGCCACACCGGCGGCCATCAACCCCATCTCGGTGAGCTGCTTGCCGGCCAGGCCCACGGTGACCGCGCCGACCGGGTGCACGTCGACCAGGCCGACTTGCTGGCCGCGCCGCCAGACGTGGTCAGTGACCACCGGGCTGTCGGCCACCGGATCGGTGTTGGCCATCGCGAAAACGGCGGTGTAGCCGCCCAATGCTGCTGCGGCCGAACCGGTTTCGATGTCTTCGGCGTACTCGCGGCCCGGTTCCCGCAGATGGGTGTGCAGGTCCACGCACCCGGGTAGCAGCACCTGCCCGGCGGCCTCGATCACCTCGGCGTCAGGGGGAGCAAGCCCGGCACCGATCCCGGCGATCTGCCCGTCGGTGACCAGGACGTCCACCGGATCACCCTCGCCGTACAGTCGCACGCCACGGATGAGGATCGGGCCGGTCTTGGTTCCGCTCATACGCTCACCACCTCGTCGGTGCCGACCAGCAGGTGAAACAGCACCGCCATCCGCACGTGCACACCGTTGGAAACCTGTTGCAGCACAGCCGATTGCGAAGAATCCGGCACCGAGAACGCGATCTCCATGCCACGCAGCATCGGGCCGGGATGCAGCACCACTGCATGCTCGGGCAACATCGCCTGGCGCCGGTCGGACAGCCCGTAGCGGATCGAATACTCCCGCTCGGACGGGAAGAACCCGCCGTTCATCCGCTCGGCCTGCACCCGCAGCATCATCACCGCGTCGGCGGCGGGCAGTTCGGAGTCCAGGTCGTGGGACACCGTCGCCGCACCCCAGTCGGCCACCCCGACCGGCAGCAGCGTGGGCGGGGCCACCAGCACCACCTCCGCGCCCAGGGTGTTGAGCAGTGCGACGTTGGAGCGCGCCACCCGGCTGTGCAGCACGTCGCCGACGATCACCACCCGGCGGCCGTCGACCCCGCCGAGGCGCTGACGGATGGTCAGCGCGTCCAGCAACGCCTGGGTGGGGTGCTCGTGGGTGCCGTCCCCAGCATTCACCACGCTGGGTCCTCCCCGGGACGGCCCCTTCCCGTCCGGTTCGGCCGTCCACTGCGCCAGCTGCTGGGCCGCACCCGAGGCCGGGTGCCGGATGATCAGCATGTCCGCACCGGCAGCGCGCAAAGTTAGCGCGGTATCGCGCAATGACTCCCCCTTGGCCACCGAGGATCCCGAGGAGCTGACGTTGATCACGTCGGCGCTCATCCACTTGCCGGCCACCTCGAACGACACCCGGGTGCGGGTGGAGTTCTCGTAGAACATGGTGATGATGGTGCGGCCGCGCAACGTCGGCAGCTTCTTGACGTCCCGGCCCAACAACGCCTGGCGGAACCGGTCGGCGTCGTCGAGGATCGCGGTGGCCTCGTCGCGGGCCAGATCGCCCGCCGACAGCAGATGCCTGATACTCATCGGCTCATCACCGCACCGGCCCGCCGTCGGGCGCGATCCAGATGCCGTCGACGTCGTCGTCTTCCACCAGCCGCACTTTGACATTCTCGCTGCGCGAGGTGGGCACGTTCTTGCCGACGTAGTCGGCGCGGATCGGCAACTCGCGGTGACCACGATCGACCAGCACCGCCAACTGCACCGCCTTGGGCCGGCCGACATCGCGCAAGGCGTCCAGCGCCGAGCGCACCGAGCGGCCGGTGTAGAGCACGTCGTCGACCAGGATGACCAGCGCGCCGTC
>CAYPTG010000212.1:0-2383 GCA_964413455.1 uncultured Mycobacterium sp.
GCGTGGTCGTCATCGGAGCCGGTTTTGCGCGTCCAGGACCAGCCGGCACCCATCTTGTGCCACTCCACCGGCGCCCCCACCCCGTGATCGGTGTGTGCCCGGCCGAGTTCGGCGAAGGCCGACTCCTCCCCGACTTTCCATTTGGCGCTCTTGACGAACTGGAACACCGCCACCGACAGCCCGGCATTCCAGGCCCGCAGCGCCATCCCGAAAGCGGCGGTGGACTTGCCCTTTCCGGTTCCGGTGTGCACCGCGAGGACCGGGGCGGTGCGCCGCGCCCGGGTGGTCAGGCCGTCGTCGGGGACGACGAGGGGTTGGCCCTGTGGCATCGCCGCGCTCCCTTCTTCCTGCTCCTTGTCAGCCCGCTGTCAGGCCGCCTGGCGCACGACCTGCGTCAGCGCGTCGGCGCGCAGCTGCTCCAGCCGCAGCGCAGGCGCCCGCAGATGTGCGGCGAGTTCGGCGGCCAAACCCAGCCTGACATAGGAGGTTTCGCAGTCGACCACGACCGCTGCGGCACCTTCGGCGGTCAGCCGGGCCGCGGCAATGTGGCTGCGCCGCACCGGGTCCGGGCCGGCGGTCGCCCGCCCGTCGGTGAGCACTACTACCAGCGGGCGCCGGGAGCTGTCCCGGGCGCGTTCGGCGACCACCACGTCGCGGGCCCGCAGCAGACCTTCGGCCAGCGGGGTGGTGCCACCGGTGTCGAGCCGGGTAAGCCGTTGCGCAGCAAGGTAAGCCGAGCCGGTGGGCGGTAGCACCAGCCGGGCTTCGCTGGCGCGGAAGGTAATAACGGCGACCTTGTCGCGGCGCTGATAGGCGTCGCGCAGCAGCGACAGCGCCGCGCCGCCGACCGCGGCCATCCGGTCGCGGGCCGCCATCGATCCGGAGGCGTCGACGACGAAGATCACCAGGTTGCCTTCCCGGCCGATGCGCACCGCGCGGCGCAGATCGTCGGGTTTCGGACGCAGCGGGCCGGGCCGGTCATAGCGTCCGGCTGCGGCCAGCACGGTACCGAACAGGTGCATACCGTGGCCCTGCTCGCCGGTGCGGGCCGAGCGCACCACCGCCCCGGTGGCGGTGCGGGCCGCTGAGCGGCGCCCGGCGTGTCCGTCGCCGATACCGGGCACGGTCAGGGCGCGGGTGCGAAACGCCGCGGCCGGCGGGGGCGCCGGTCGCGGGGCTGTCGCCGAATTGCCCTGCGGTGCAGGCGATGACGGCTGACCGTCGGCGGATTTACCGCCTCCGGGCGGGCTCGGGTCGTCGTCAGGGTCGAGGCCGTCGTGGGCACCGGACTCGCTGTGCGCGGCCGCGTCGGCCAGCGCCTCGTCCAATCGCTGCGGGTCGATACCGGGGTCGTCGAACGGGTCGCGGCGACGGCGATGCGGCAGCGCCAGCTCGGCAGCAGCCCGGATGTCTTCCTCGGCGACGGTGTCGGCGCCGCGCCACGCGGCGTGCGCGACCGCGGTGCGGGCCACCACCAGGTCGGCGCGCATCCCGTCGACGTCGAATGCCGCGCACAGCGCGGCGATCCGGTGCAGCTCGGCCTCCGGCAGCGCCACCGCGTCGACCCGCGCCCGGGCCGCCGCGATCCGTCGACCCAACTCGGCGTCCTGCGCGGCGTAACCCCCAGTGAAGCCGTCCGGGTCGGCTTCGTAGGCCAGCCGGGCCCGGATCACCGCGCTACGGACCGCCACGTCGCGGGATGCCTGCACGTCCACGGCCAGGCCGAACCGGTCCAGCAGCTGGGGACGCAGTTCGCCCTCCTCGGGGTTCATGGTGCCGATCAGCACGAAGCGCGACTCGTGCGAGTGCGACACCCCATCACGCTCGATATGCACCCGGCCCATCGCGGCGGCATCCAGCAGCACATCGACCAGGTGATCCGGCAGCAGGTTGACCTCGTCGACGTAGAGCAACCCGCCATGCGCCCGGGACAGTAGGCCCGGGGAGAACGCGTGCTCGCCGTCGCGCAGCACCTTCTGCAGATCCAGCGAGCCGACCACCCGGTCCTCGGTGGCGCCCAGCGGCAGCTCGACCAGGGCGGCGTCCGGGTCGGCGCCGGCCAGCACCGCGGCCAGCGCCCGCACCGCCGTCGACTTCGCGGTGCCCTTCTCGCCGCGGATCAGCACCCCGCCGATCTCCGGGCGCACCGCGCACAGCAGCAGCGCCAGCCTCAGTCGGTCGTGGCCCACGATGGCGCTGAACGGATAGGGCGGCGGGTTCACCGGTCGGTCCCCCGCAGTGTCGGCACCTGCGGCTCCCGCAGCATCGGTACATGCGGGATGTCATCTTCCAGGTATTCCGGGCCGTCGACGACGAAGCCGTACCGGGCATACATGTCGGCCAGGTGGCTTTGGGCGCCGAGCCGGCAGGGCCGCGGGCCTAC
>CAYPTG010000212.1:2483-4582 GCA_964413455.1 uncultured Mycobacterium sp.
ACGCAGGCAGGAAATCACCTCTCCCCCAGCATTTTCCAGCCAGAAGTGCCGGGTGGCCGGCTCCAGGTCACGACCGTCGAGATCCTGGTAGTGGCAGGACTGTTCGACGACGAACACCTCGGCGCGCAGCGCGAGCAGCCAGTACAGGGTCGCCGCATCGAGGTCTGCCGCCCAGGCCCGGCGCAGCGTGACCGTCACCCGATTCCGGCGGGCGTCGGATCGCCGTAACCCGCAGTATCACCGTCGGTGACATGACCCGGTGCGGTACGGCTGTCCAGGCCCAGCACCCGGGTTCCGTGCTCCCACACCTCGGCGAACAGCCGCGGATCGTCGGATAGCCGGGTGCCCAGCGAGGGCACTATCTCGGTGAGCTTGGGTTCCCAGCCCGGGTACTCGGCGGGGAAACAGCGCTGCATGACCTCCATCATCGCCGGCACCGCGGTGGAGGCGCCCGGGGAGGCGCCGAGCAGCCCGGCGATCGAGCCGTCGGCGGCGGCCAGCACGGTGGTGCCGAACTCCAGCACGCCCAGCTTCTTGGCGTCCCGGCGGATCACCTGCACGCGCTGGCCGGCGATGTCGAGTTCCCAGTCGTTGCCCTGCGCGGTGGGGGCGAATTCGCGCAGTGTGTCGACCCTGCCGCCGAAGGACTGCAGCAGCTCGCCGATGAGGTACTTCAGCAGCGACAGCTCGGTGAGGCCGACACCCACCATGGACAGCAGGTTGTCCGGCTTGACCGAGGCCGGCAGGTCGGTGAACTTACCGGTCTTGAGGAACTTCGGCGACCAGCCGGCGAACGGGCCGAACAGCAGCCAATCCTTGTTGTTGATGACCCGAGTGTCCAAGTGCGGCACCGACATCGGCGGTGCGCCCAGCGGCGGCAGCCCGTAGACCTTGGCATGGTGGCGGCCGGTGAGCTCGGGTTTGTTGGTGCGCAGCCACTGGCCGCTGACCGGAAACCCGCCGAAACCCTTGACCTCTTTGATACCGGCTTTCTGCAGCAGCGGCAGTGCCCCACCGCCGGCGCCGATGAACACGAATTTGCTTCGCAGGCAGCGCTTCTCGCCGGTACGCCGGTTGAGCACCTTGACCTTCCAGCTGCCGTCGGACTGCTGGTCGAGGTCGCGGACCTCGTGGCCGAACAGGGTGGTCAATCCGTTGGCGGTGCCGAAGGCGAGCAGTTGGCGGGACAGCGCACCGAAGTCGACGTCGGTGCCGTCCTCGGTCCAGTTCAGTCCGACCAGTTCGGAGAAGTCCCGGCCGTCGGCCATCAGCGGGAGCCGGCGGGCGAATTCGTCTGCGCTGTCAATAAATTCCATCGAGGCGAACAGCGGGTTGCGAGCCAAGGCATCCTGCCGGCGACGCAGATAGTCGACGTTCTCGGCGCCCTGCACGAAGCTGACGTGCGGGACCGGGTTGAGGAAGCTGCGGACGTCGGTGAGGATGCCGTTCTCGTGGGCGTAGGCCCAGAACTGCCGGGTGACCTGAAACTGCTCATTGATGTTGATCGCCTTGGCGATATCGATGGTGCCGTCCGGCTTCTGCGGGGTGTAGTTCAGTTCGCAGAGCGCCGAGTGTCCGGTGCCGGCGTTGTTCCACGGGTCGCTGCTCTCCGCGGCGGCGGCATCGAGGCGCTCCACCAACGTGATTGACCAGTCCGGCTCGACTAGACGTAGCAGGGTTGCCAGGGTCGCGCTCATGATTCCCGCACCGACCAGGACGACGTCGGTCCTGGCGTCGGACGTGGCGTTATCAGACATGTGCGTTAGGTTATCCGGTCCGTCGATAAGGTTGGGCCTGTGGCGCTGATGCACCCGAATTGGGCCGATGACGTCCTGCCCGGCTATCTACAGACGACCCGCGCTCTTGGACCCGATCCCGATGACGAAGGCGAGTTGTTCGCCACCGTGGTCCGTCGTGCCGAGGACACCCCGTCGTCGCGGGTGGCGCTGGCGGTGCACGGTTTCACCGACTACTTCTTCCACAGCGAGCTGGCCGACCATTTCGCCGCCCGCGGTTAACGGCTTTACGGGGTGGACCTGCACAAATTCGGACGGTCCTGTCGGGAAGGACAGACACCGCACTTCAGCACCGACCTGTCC
>CAYPTG010000213.1:0-1998 GCA_964413455.1 uncultured Mycobacterium sp.
GTACTGGCCGACCAGATGCGCGAACACCACCTGCTGGGTGCACCGCTGAACGCCACCTACATCAGCGGGCCGGGCCATCCGTATCTGACGATGAGCCTGCACGGCGTCGCCGGCGACGCCGCCTCCCGGGACATCCTGCTCGGCGACATCGTCACCGCGGTACATCAGCGACTGGCCGGCGAACCGATCGTGCTGGAACCGGTCAGCACCCCGTGGCGGGAATGGCTGCAGCGCTGCGCCGCACTGGCCACCCACCCGGCGGTCCTGGAAACCCGGGAGCACTGGCTGGGCACCGCCTCGGCGGCCACCCTCAACGTCGCCGGTCCTGAACCGGCCGAACCCCCGGCCGCCAGCGACCTGGCGCGGTTCGCGTCGTCGCTCACCGTCGCCGAGACCGCAGAACTCGACGACGCGCGCCGGCGCCTGGCCGTCCCGATCGACGACATCCTGCTGGCCGCACTCGGCCGGGCGGTGGCCGCCACCGTCGGCAGCGGTGCGATCGCGGTAGAACTCGGCGGGCAGGGCCGCTCGGTGCTGCGGCCCGACGTCGACGTGCGTCGAACAGTGGGCTGGTTCACCACTCTCTATCCCGTCGTGCTGCCCTGCGTGAGCGCCGACGACACCGATGCCCAACACCTGCTCGGCGATGTCGCTGCTGTCGTGGCCGCCGTGCCGCACTACGGGATCGGGTACGGCCTGCTGCGCTACCTGTACGCGCCGACCGCGCGGCTGCTGGACGCCGCCCGGCCGGCCGACATCTACTTCACCAACATGGGAACGATCCCGGAGCTGGCCGGCGAGCAGCCGCAGGACGCACCGTTGCGGTTCGACACCGATACCGCGCTGCCGGTGCGCGAGACGGTGCCCGGCTTAGGTCATGCCATCGAGCTGCGGGTGTACCGGATATCCGGGGCGCTGCAGGTGGATTGGTGGTACGACACCCGACGGCTGGGCTCCAGCGACATCGCGGAGCTGTCCGGGCATTTCTTCGCCGCCCTGCTGGAGCTGACCACCGAAGCGCCCGGCGAAGGCGACGCCGCCGACGAGGAACTCGCACTGGTGGATCTCTCCTCGCTGGACGGCTAGCGCGTCGGGGAGTCGGGAAAAACCCGGTAAGACACCGGAAAGATCCAACGCAGACCAGGAAGATTCGAAACGGAGACGAAGAATGTCCAGCTCAGATCAAGCGGTGATCGTCGAGGATCTCAAGAAGTCCTTCGGCACGGTCATCGCGCTGCGCGGGATCAGCTTCGAGGTGCAGCGCGGTGAGGTACTCGGCCTGCTCGGTCCCAACGGGGCCGGCAAGACCACCACCGTCGACATCCTGTCCACGCTGGCCACCCCGGACTCTGGTCGAGCGGTGGTCGCCGGCCACGACGTGCGTACCGACCCGGCCGCGGTACGACGGTCGATCATGCTCACCGGACAGCATGTGGCGCTGGACGACATGCTGTCCGGCAGGCAGAACCTGGTGATGTTCGGGCGGCTGCACGGGCTGAAGAAGTCGCCGGCCCGCGCCAGGGCAGTCGAGCTGCTGGAACGGTTCGACCTGGTCGCCGCCGCGGACCGCAGCGTCAAAACCTACTCCGGCGGTATGCGCCGGCGCATCGACATCGCCTGCGGCCTGGTGGTCCGCCCGGAGGTGGTGTTCCTCGACGAGCCCACCACCGGGCTGGACCCGCGCAGCCGACTGAGCATCTGGGAGCTGGTGTCCGACTTCAAAGAGGCCGGGATCGCCACCCTGCTGACCACCCAGTACCTGGAAGAGGCCGATGCGCTGTCGGACCGGATCATCGTCATCGACAAGGGCACCATCATCGCCGAGGGCACCGCCGACGACCTCAAGGAACGCTCCGGCGGAACCTACTGCGAGATCGTGCCGCGGGAGGTCAACGACGTTCCGGCAGTGGCCGCGGCGCTGGGATCGCTGCTGCCCGCCGAGAACCGGGCCGCGCTCACCGACGTCTCCGACCGGGTGTCGATGCCGGCACCGGACGG
>CAYPTG010000213.1:2098-4540 GCA_964413455.1 uncultured Mycobacterium sp.
GGGTGCGGTGCCGGCCGGCGCCCGGCCGATGCTGTCCACCCTGCAGCAGTGGTGGGTGCTGACCACCCGGATGATCGCGCCGACGCTGGCCAACGGGGAGTTCGCCACTCAGGTCGCCGGGTCGATCGTCTTCACCGCCGGTTTCTACCTGCCGCTGAAGACCATCATGGGCGCCACCCAGCCGATGAGCAGCTACGGGCAATACCTCACCCCGCTGATCGTGGTGCAGGCCATCTGGTTCGCCGCGGTGGCCGCCGCCTTCCGCTCGGCCACCGACGCGGTGCAGGGCATCAACCGGCGATTCCGGGCCATGCCGATGCGGGCGCTGACACCGCTGGCCGCGCGGATGACGGCCAGCATGTATCGCTGCGTGATCGCCCTGGTGGTGTCGTTGGTGTGCGGTCACATCATCGGTTTCCGTTTCCATGGAAAGCTGTGGCACACCATCGGTTTCATCGCCCTGGCGTTGCTGATCGGGGCGGCGCTGGCGCTGCTCGGCGACTTCATCGGCGCGGCTACCCGCAACCCGGAAGCCACCGCACCGCTGCTGCTGGTACCGCAGGTCACGCTCGGGCTGGCCTCGGTCGGTCTGCAGCCCACCGAACGTTTCCCCGGCTGGATCCAACCGTTCGTCCGGGATCAGCCGCTGTCACAGTTCCTCAACGCCTTGCGGGCGCTGGCCGGTGACAGCACCCCGGCGGCACCGGTGGTGAGCTGGTCGGTGATCGGCCCGGCGCTGGCCTGGCTGTTCGGCGGGATCGTGATCTTCATCTGGCTGCACGCCCGGGTCTCGGCGAGGCGGTCCTGATGCGCCCGCTGGCTGCTGAGGGCATCGGTCGGCTGCCCGCTGAGGTCCGCATCCTGACCGCGCGGATCCTGCGGGGCTGGGCCCGCGATCCGGCTACCGTCGGCCAGTCTCTGCTGTTCCCGGCCGGTTTTCTGATCGCCCTCAACGTCGTTCTGGGTGACGCGATCAAACAGGTCACCGGCCACAGTGCCCTCTACGGCAGTGTTCCGCTGGTGGCGCTGATCGGCGCCACGTCGGGAGCCATCATCGTCACCATCGGCATCATGCGTGAGCGCGACGAGGGCTTGCTGTCCCGGTTCTGGGTGACACCCTCGAACCGCGGGGCCGGTCTGCTGTCTCGGCTGCTGGCCGACGGTGTGCGCATCGTCATCCTCACCGCGTTCGTCATGTGCGTCGGGATGCTGCTGGGTTTCCGCTTCCAGCAAGGCATTTGGCAGGCGGTGGCCTGGCTGTTCATGCCGGCCGTCTTCGGGATGGCGTTCTCCGCGGTGGTCATGACGTTGGGGCTGTACGCCGCCAACACCATCGTGCCGCAGGCCACCGAGGTGATCGCCGCGGTGCTGTTCTTTTTCAGCACCGGGTTCGTACCGCTGGACCAGTTCCCGAAGTGGTTGCAGCCGTTCGTCGAACATCAGCCGTGCAGCTACGTTGTCGAGGCAATGCGCGGGCTGTCGATGGGTGGTCCGGTGCGCGGGCCAGTGCTGGGAACTCTGCTGTGGTCCGCAGGTATCTTGGCCGTCTGCGCTGTCCCGCTGATCCTCGGGTACCGCAAGGCCAGCAGGCGTGACTGAGCGCCGGAGGACAGCGCTGTGACCAATAGCCGGAGGACATAGGCACCGTGTTCGCTTCATCGGGAATCCGCAAGCTCGCCCGCAGCGAGGAGATGTTCGCCGAGACGAAGAACTTCGTCGGCCTGGTCGCCCATATCACCGGCACCGTCGACGTCAATGCGCTGGCCGACGCGTTCGACCTTCTGCTGCAATCACATCCGGTGCTCGGTGGGCATCTGGAGAAGGGGGCCGACGGGCGCTACGAGATCGTTCTGGACGACCTAATGCACCCGGGTGTCGAGTCGGTCGAGCACGGCCGATATGAGCAGGCGCCACCGCTGATTTTCGACCAGGGTGAGGCGTTGATCTACCTGCGGGTGACCGACTACGGCGGGGGAGAGCTGCTGCTCGCCCTCTACATCCACCACTGCCTCGCCGATGGCCATCATCAGTTCAGCCTGATCGAGGAATTGCTCACCAGCTACACCGAACTGGTCACCACCGGGACTGCCAAACCCGTGATCGTGCATCCCGCTCCCGACCCACTGGAGAAGATTCTCGCCGACCGCGGGGTGCAGAAGAAGGGCCGCTCCGGGCTGGAGCGGATGCTGCCCGCGGTGTTCGCCTACGACTTGCCGCCATCGCGTCGCGCGGTGACCGGCGCCAATCCGGTTGTGCCGAAACTTGTTCCGATGGCTTCCTGCACAGTCAGCGTCGAAGCTACCGACAAGATCATCGCCTTTTGCCATGCCAACAGTGTCAGCGTGAATAGCCTCATTGCCGCGGTGATACTGAAGGCGGAATGGCAGGTGCGGGGCACCCCGAACGTTCCGGTTCCCTACGTCTACCCGGTGGATCTGCGGT
>CAYPTG010000214.1:0-4511 GCA_964413455.1 uncultured Mycobacterium sp.
CCGGCTCGGGCTCGGCGAGCCGCTGGTGGTGGCCAGCCAAGCCGGCTCGCGGGAGGAATACCTGCGCCGTCCCGACCTGGGCCGGACTCCGCGGGAGCCGACAGCGCTGCCCGAGACGTCGGCCGACGTCGGGTTCGTGCTGGCCGACGGGCTCTCCCCGCTGGCCCTGGCCAAACACGGCGCCGCGCTGCTGACCGAACTGGTGGCCCAGCTCGGGGATCGGTATACGCTGGCCCCGCCGGTGATCGCTACCCAGGCCCGGGTCGGGTTGGGCGATCACATCGGGCATCGGGCCGGCTACCGCACACTGCTGGTGTTGATCGGTGAGCGCCCCGGTCTGAGCGTGGCCGACAGCCTGGGCATCTACCTGACCCATGAGCCGCGGCCCGGCCGCACCGACGCCGAACGCAACTGCATCTCCAATATCCACCCGCCGGACGGCCTGAGCTACACCGAAGCCGCCCGGATCGCCGCGGGCCTGGTCGCCGGTGCCCGGGAACTGGGTCGCTCCGGGGTGGACCTCAAAGACACCTCCCGGGCCGAGGCCATCGGCACAAGTACCGGTACCGTCGAGCTGACCTGATATCTCGGGTCGGCGTTTTGACCTGCGCCAACGCCGCCCGGTAGGCTGACCCGTCGGTGTGCGGCACCCCCTCGTAGGCACGCAGAAGGGGTAGCCGACCGAAACCCGGGTCAACGTCGGTCGCCGGGAACAACGTCGCCGCACACCTTGACCGGCACCCCGGCTCGCCGGGACCACCCGAGAGACAAAGAAGAGGTAAGCGCTGTGCCTACATACACGCCGAAGGCAGGTGACACCACACGCTCGTGGTACGTCATCGATGCCACCGACGTGGTGCTCGGCCGGCTCGCCGTCGCGGCAGCAAATCTGTTGCGCGGCAAGCACAAGCCGACATTCACACCCAACGTCGACGGCGGCGATTTCGTCATCGTCGTCAACGCCGACAAAGTCGCCATCGGAGGCGACAAACTCAACAACAAGAAGGCTTACCGGCACTCGGGATATCCCGGCGGTCTGAGCTCGCGCACCATCGGTGAGCTGATGCAGAAGCATCCCGACCGGGTCGTTGAGAAGGCCATCGTCGGCATGCTGCCGCACAACAAGCTGAGCCGTCAGGTCCAGCGCAAGCTCAAGGTCTATGCGGGCCCGGATCATCCGCACACCGCCCAGCAGCCGACCCCCTACGAAATCAAGCAGGTGGCCCAGTGACCGAGAGCAACGAGACCGAGGCCGTCGAGGTGACCGAGACCGCTGATGCGCCTGAGGCGACCGAGACCGAAACCACCGACGCCGGCGAGGCCGCCGATGTGACCGCTGAGACCGAGGTCGTCGAAGCCGCTCCCGTGGCCGCGCCGCGCGAGCCGGTGATCATCGACCGGCCGATCCAGACCGTCGGGCGTCGCAAGGAGGCCGTGGTGCGAGTTCGACTGGTGCCCGGCACCGGCGAGTTCCACCTGGACGGCCGCACCCTGGAGGCCTACTTCCCCAACAAGGTGCACCAGCAGCTCATCAAGGCGCCGCTGGTCACCGTCGACCGGGTGGACAGCTTCGACGTCTACGCCCACCTGGACGGGGGCGGCCCGTCCGGTCAGGCCGGCGCGCTGCGTCTGGCGATCGCCCGGGCGCTGATCCTGGTGCAGCCCGAGGACCGTCCGGCGCTGAAGAAGGCCGGCTTCCTCACCCGCGACCCGCGGGCCATCGAACGCAAGAAGTACGGGCTCAAGAAGGCCCGCAAGGCGCCGCAGTACAGCAAGCGCTGATACGACTCGCCGGGTGTGTTCGCGCACACCCGGCGAGTTTTCTTGGCCGGACCCGCCTCGTCGTTTGCGGTGTGGGCCGGTAGGTGTGAGAGGTTGTCTTCATGGGCCGACTATTCGGAACCGACGGCGTTCGCGGGGTCGCGAACCGGGAACTGACCGCAGAACTCGCGTTGGCGCTCAGCGGCGCGTCCGCCCGGCTGCTCGCCGGCGGCGCCACCGGACCCCGTATCGCCGTCGTCGGCCGGGACCCGCGGGCCAGCAGCGAGATGCTCGAAGCCGCGGTGGTCGCCGGGCTAGCCGGTGAGGGGGTCGACGCGCTGCTGGTCGGCGTGCTGCCCACCCCGGCGGTGGCCTACCTGACCGCCGCCTACCAGGCCAACCTGGGTGTGATGATCTCCGCGTCGCACAACCCGATGCCCGACAACGGCATCAAGATCTTCGGCGCCGGCGGCCACAAACTCGAAGACCATGTGGAAGACCGCATCGAGGAACTGATCGCCCAGGGGCCGGGGCTGCGTCCGGTCGGTGCCGCCATCGGTCGGGTGCGCCCGGCCGGCGAAGCGATTGACCGCTACCTCGCCCACGTCGTCGGGGCCACCGCCGCGCGACTCGACGGACTGACCGTGGTGGTCGACTGCGCCAACGGTGCGGCGTCACTCGCCGCGCCGCGGGCCTACGCGGCGGCCGGGGCCCGGGTGATCGCCATCAACGACCGGCCCGACGGACTCAACATCAACGACGGCTGCGGGTCCACGCACCTGGACCCGCTGCGCCAAGCGGTCGTCGCGCACCGCGCCGATCTCGGTTTGGCACACGACGGAGATGCCGACCGCTGCCTCGCGGTGGACGCCGACGGTCAGGTGGTGGACGGGGACGCCATCATGACGGTCCTCGCGCTGGCCATGCACGAGGCCGGTGAGCTGGCGTCGAACACGCTGGTGACCACCGTGATGAGCAACCTCGGGCTGCACCAGGCGATGCGGCAAGCCGGAATCACGGTGCGCACCACCGCCGTTGGTGACCGCTATGTGCTGGAGGAGCTGCGGGCCGGCGAGTACAGCCTGGGCGGTGAGCAGTCCGGCCACATCGTGATGCCCCGGTTCGGCACCACCGGCGACGGCATCCTCACCGGGCTGCGGCTGATGTCGCGGATG
The DNA here is from genome assembly GCA_964413455.1 of uncultured Mycobacterium sp. Lineage (GTDB taxonomy): Bacteria > Actinomycetota > Actinomycetes > Mycobacteriales > Mycobacteriaceae > Mycobacterium. The sequence goes on from CAYPTG010000214.1 coordinate 2,937, forward strand.
GCCCAAACCCGGTCTCCGCTGGCGGCGCTGGCCGCGCCGATGCAGTCGATGCCGCAGGTGCTGGTCAACGTGGCGGTCACCGACAAGGCGATGGTCGCCCAGGCCAGCGCGGTGCGCAACGCCGTCGCGCAGGCCGAAGCCGAACTGGGCGACACCGGCCGCATCCTGCTGCGGCCCTCGGGCACCGAGCAGATGGTCCGGGTGATGGTCGAGGCCACCGACGAGGACACCGCACGGCAACTGGCCCACCGGGTGGCCAAATCGGTCAGCGCCGAAGGCTGATCTTTTCCCTGTTTGTGGTTCCGGGAACCGGTTGGGCCGCTGGCGCGTCCAATCCGATATGGGAACCACATCGATTGATCCCGGGGCGTTGTACGCCGCAGCACAGCGCCTGGATGCCGCCGCCGACATCCTGGCGGCCGCGCTGGACGTGCACCTCGGCGCTCTGCGATCCGGCGGCGCCGGCGTGGAGCGGCTCAAATCCGATATGCGGCAGTGGACGCGCTCTGCCAGCGAGGTAGCTGACGCACTGCGGATCGGCGCGCAACGTTACGTCGACGGCGAGGCAGCAGCGGCGGCGGCACTGCAATGAGCCCGGTCGACGCCGACACTCTTGCCGACGACAGCGCGGCGCTGGCGGCGGCCGCAGCGGCGGCCGAGGAGGCACTGCAGCTCGAACGCGAAGCTCTCGCGCTGATCCGAGAAGGTTGGAGCAGTGAATCAGGCTCGGCCGCAGCAGATTTCGTCGACTGTCACTGCCGGGACGGTGAGGCCGTGGTGTCGGCGCTGCGGCGGTGCTCGGTGGCGCTGGGTTCGATGGGGGACAGCTGGCCGGATCGGCTGCCGGGGGAGCGGGTACTCGATTCTGCTGCGGCGCTTGATTCGGCCGGTGGTGGGTGGGCCGACCCGGCCGCGGTCCAGTTCCCGTCCCCGGAAGTGATCGGCCAGCCACCGGCGCCGGTTGCGCCGCTGCCGCAGCCGGCTGCCTTCAGTGCGCCCTCCCCGGCGATGAACTGGCCGGCGAGTATGCCCAACTTCGGGGGTGCGGCGCCCAACTTCGGTGGCGCGATGCCCAACCTCGGCGGTGCGATCGCCGGCCTGGTGGCCCAGGTGGTTGACGCCCTGGCCGACGGGCCGCCCGCGGAGGTTGAACCGGTGGGCGATGCACTGTCGGATGTGAACGATGACGCCCGGTCTGCCGACGACAAAGAGCTGCTAGACAAACCTGCCGCTGACATGAAACAGACTGTCGCTCAACCTGATTCGTCGCCCGAACCCGTCGTTAACCCGGTTCCCGAACCCAGTCCAGCCCCCGCTGCCGAATCGGCAGAGCCCGAGCCGGCAGCGATAGCGCCGTCGGTGCCGTCCGCACCGGAACCACCTCCACCTCCACCTACCCCGGTCTCGCCTGCTCCGGTTTCACCGCCTGCGGAGCCACCGTTGCTAGCGGCCGAGCTGCCGGCGCAGTCGGTGGCGCCTATGCAGCCCATACAGCCCAGTGCGCCTCTCGCCGAGCCATCGCAGACTCCGTGTGAGATCGCCGCCGATCAGCTCCCCCAAGTCGGGCAGTGATCG
>CAYPTG010000215.1:0-4503 GCA_964413455.1 uncultured Mycobacterium sp.
TCCGGAACCGACGCCCACATGGGTCTGATCTACGTCAATCCCGAAGGCCCCGAAGGCAATCCGGACCCGGTCGCCGCTGCGATCGACATCCGGGAGACCTTCGGCCGGATGGCGATGAACGATATCGAGACCGCGGCGCTGATCGTCGGCGGGCACACCTTCGGCAAGACCCACGGCGCCACCGACGTCGAGAACGGCGTCGAGCCCGAGGCCGCCCCGCTGGAGGAGATGGGTCTGGGTTGGGCCAACCCGGGCCTGGGCAACGACACCGTCAGCAGTGGTCTGGAAGTCATCTGGACCCACACGCCCACCAAGTGGGACAACTCGTTTCTGGAGATCCTGTACAGCAACGAGTGGGAGCTGACCAAGAGTCCGGCGGGTGCTCACCAGTGGAAGCCCAAGGACAACGGCTGGGCCAACTCGGTGCCGATGGCTCAGGGTACCGGCAAGACCCACCCGTCGATGCTGACCACCGACCTGTCGATGCGGATGGACCCGATCTACGGCAAGATCACCCGCCGCTGGCTGGACCACCCCGAGGAGCTGGCCGAGGAGTACGCCAAGGCCTGGTTCAAGCTGCTGCACCGCGACATGGGTCCGGTGGTGCGCTACCTCGGGCCCTTGGTGCCCAAGCAGACTTGGGTGTGGCAGGACATCATTCCCGCTGGTAGCACCCCGTCGGCTGAGGCCGTCTCGAAGGTCAAGGCGGCCATCGCCGAGTCCGATCTCACGGTGTCGCAACTGGTTTCGACGGCGTGGAAGGCCGCGTCGTCCTACCGGAGCAGTGACATGCGCGGCGGCGCCAACGGCGGCCGGATTCGGTTGCAGCCGCAGCTGGGCTGGGAAGTCAACGAGCCCGACGAACTGGCTCAGGTGATCCGCAAGCTTGAGGAGATCCAGAAGGATTCGGCTCTGTCGTTTGCCGACGTCGTGGTGCTGGCCGGCAACGTCGGCGTCGAAAAGGCCGCTAAGGCAGCCGGTTTCGATATCGAGGTGCCGTTCACCGGTGGCCGTGGCGATGCCACCCAGGAGCAGACTGACGTCGAGTCGTTCTCCTACCTGGAACCCAAGGCCGATGGCTTCCGCAACTACGCCGGCAAGGGATTGTCGGTTCCGCCGGAATACCAGCTGATCGACCGGGCCAACCTGTTGGACCTGACAGGTCCGGAGATGACGGTGCTCATTGGCGGCCTGCGGGTGCTGGACACCAACTACGGCGGCACCAAGCTGGGTGTGCTCACCGACAAGCCCGGCGCGCTGACGACGGACTACTTCGTCAACCTGCTGGACATGGGTACCAAGTGGGAGCCGGCGCCGGCAGATGACGGCACCTATGTCGGTGTCGATCGCGCCACCGGTGCGCTGAAGTGGACCGCCAGCCGCGTCGATCTGCTGTTCGGTTCGAACTCCCAACTGCGGGCACTGGCCGAGGTCTACGGCGAAGACGGCTCGAGGGAGAAGTTCGTCAAGGACTTCGCCGCCGCATGGAACAAGGTGATGAATGCCGACCGGTTCGATGTCAAGCAGCAGGTGGTCAAGAACCTGGCCTGACTGAGCCTTATCGCAGTACCCCGCGAACCGAACGGTTCGCGGGGTACTGCGGATCGGTAGGGTGAGACCCCGTGTCACTCAATACGGTCGCGCTGGAAATGGTCCCGCCGAACACCGAGCGCAGCCTTCCCGAGCAGATCGAAGAAGCCAAGAAGGTAGCCCAGCTGTCCGCGGCGACCGGGCTCGACGGATGCATCGGGCACGTCATGATCCCGGGCATGATCGACGAGGATGAAGGCCGCCCCGTCGAGATGAAACCCAAGCTCGACGTGCTGGACTACTGGCGGCTCATTTCCCCGGAACTGCCCGGCATCAAGGGCCTGTGCACCCAGGTCACCGCGTTCTCCGACGACGCCGCGCTGCGCCGGCGGATCACCGACCTGACCGAGGCCGGGATGGAAGGGATCGCGTTCGTCGGTGTGCCCCGGAGCATGACCGACGGGGAGGGTTCCGGCGTCGCCCCCACCGATGCGCTGTCGCTCTACGGCGACCTAGTGCCCAACCGGGGAGCGATCCTGATCCCCACCCGGGAAGCCGAGACCGAACGCTTCGGCTTCAAGTGCCGCCAGGGTGCGACTTACGGCATGACCCAGCTGCTGTACTCCGATGCGATCGTGGACTTCCTGGCGACCTTCGCGCGCAGCAACGATCAGCGCCCGGAGATTCTGTTGTCCTTCGGTTTCGTCCCGAAGGTGGAAAGCCGTGTCGGACTGATCAATTGGCTCATCAAGGATCCCGGGAACGCGGCCGTCGCGCAGGAGCAGGACTTCGTCAAGGCGATGGCGGGCGCCGAGCCGGCCGTCAAACGCGCCATGATCCTCGACCTGTACAAGCGGGTGATCGACGGTGTCGCCGGGCTGGGCTTCCCGATCAGCATCCACCTGGAAGCCACCTACGGATATTCCGCTCCCGCCTTCGACACCTTCGCCGAGATGCTGGCCTACTGGTCGCCTCGGCGGTGAAGACCTGGATCGACTTCGACACCGCGCCGGTCTTCTCGATCCCGCTGCTCGACGATCGGGTGGGCGCCGACGGCCTGAGCGCCTGCGAAGGCATGCTGATCGAAGGGCCGCAGGGCTGGGGCGAGTTCAGCCCGCCGCCGGGTGTCGATGACCGGCACGCGGCCCGCTGGCTGACCGCCGCCATCGAAGTCGGCACGGTGGGCTGGCCGGACCCGATTCGCGGCCGGGTGCCGGTCGCCGTCAGCGTCCCGGCCGTCGATCCCGACCGCGTCCACCGCATCGTCGCCGAATCCGGCTGCGGCACCGCCGCCGTCCGGGTCGGGGATTCCGATTCGCTAGCCGAGGATCTTGCCCGGCTGGAGGCCGTGCGCGACGCCCTCGGGCCGTCCGGGGCCATCCGATGTGATGCCGACGGGCGGTGGGACGTCGACACCGCGGCGGCGGCGATCACGGCCCTGGACCGTGCCGCCGGCGGGGTGGAGTTCGTCGAACAACCGTGCGCCGGCTTGGAGGACGTGGCGGCCGTGCGCCGGCGCGTCAACGTCCCGGTCGCGGTGGATCAGTCCGTTCGGGACGCTACCGACCCGGTCGGTCTTGCCGCGGCGTTGGCCGGTGCCGCCGACATCGTCGTGTTGACCACCGCCGCCCTGGGCGGGGTGCGCCGGGCGTTGCGGATCGCCGAGAGCTGCGGGTTGCCCTGCGTGGCGGCCGGGGAGATGCAAAGCAGCATCGGGACCGCCGGGGGATTGGCGCTGGCCGGTGTGCTGCCCGACACCGGGTTCGCCAGCGCCGTGGGTGGTGTGCCATTGCTGAGCGGGGACGTGGTCAGCGATCGGCGGGTACTGATCCCGGTCGACGGTTATTTGCCGGTCGCCCCGATGCCGCCGGCACCCGACCCGGAGCGGCTGCGCCGGTTCACCCCCGACTCGGCCACTGTCGCCCGGTGGCGGGCCCGGCTCGCCGCCGCCCAGGCGTTCATCTGACCGGTGTCGGTTTTGGCCGTCGCCGCTGCCGGTGCGACTATGGAGCGGCAACTCAGCGCCAGCGGAAGGTACGGGCTAGAGCCATGTACGACCAAGTCAACGGATGGGACGCCAGCGTCGACACCCAGGATGTGGGTTCCCGCATCGATCCGGTACTGGCCCGCAGCTGGCTGCTGGTCAACGGCGCCCAGTACGACAAGTTCGGGCCCGCCGCCCGCTCCCGGGCCGACATCGTGGTGCTCGACATCGAAGACGCGGTGGCGCCCAAGGGGAAAGACGCCGCCCGCGACAACGTGGTGCGTTGGCTGGCCGGCGGCAACAGCGACTGGGTCCGGATCAACGGGTTCGGCACCCAGTTCTGGGCCGACGATCTGGAGATGCTGTCCAAGACCTCGGTCGGCGGGGTGATGCTGGCGATGGTGGAGTCGGTGGATCATGTCACCGAGACCGCCAAGCGGCTTCCCGGCGTCCCGCTCGTGGCCCTGGTGGAGACCGCCCGCGGGCTGGAGCGCATCACCGAGATCGCCGCGGCCAAGGGAGCCTTCCGGTTGGCGTTCGGTATCGGCGATTTCCGCCGGGACACCGGTTTCGGGGAGAACCCCACCACGCTGGCCTACGCCCGCTCGCGGTTCACCATCGCTGCCAAGGCGGCGCACCTTCCCGGTGCGATCGACGGTCCTACGGTGGGCTCCAGCGCGCTCAAGCTCAGCGAGGCCACCGCGGTCTCCGCCGAATTCGGGATGACCGGCAAGATTTGCCTCACCCCGGACCAGTGCCCGACGGTCAATGAGGGCCTCTCGCCGTCGCAGGAGGAGATCACCTGGGCACAGGAGTTCTTCGCCGAATACGAGCGCGACGGTGGTGAGATCCGCAACGGCTCGGACCTGCCGCGTATCGCCCGGGCGACCAAGATCCTCAATCTGGCCCGCTCGTACGGGATTTCAGTCTCCGACTTCGACGATCAGGCCGTGCACGTAACGGCACCGTCGGACACCTACCACTACTGA
>CAYPTG010000216.1:0-4501 GCA_964413455.1 uncultured Mycobacterium sp.
ACGGCGACGGCAGCCACCCACAGCAGGCCGTAGGTGTAGCCCTGGTCCAGGGCGTGCAACTGATCGGCGTTCATCCGCTTGACCGGGCCGGTGGTTCCGCCGAGGTAGAGCGTGCGGGAGGTGATGACCGCCTGGATCACGGCCAGCACCACCGGACCACCGAGACTCTGCAGCATCAGCGCGATCGCCGACACCGGGCCGATCTCCTCGAAACCCACACCGGCGATGGCCGACACGGTCAGCGGCACCACGATCATCCCGATGCCGAAGCCGCCGACGGTGATCGGCAGCACCAGGTTCGGGAAGTACGGGATATTGGCGTAAAGCGTGGAACCGTAGAGCATGGCGCCCAGCACCAGCACTCCGCCGGCGATCACCAGCACCCGGGGCGCGAAGAAGTTCACCAGCTGCGAGGAAGCCCCCAGCCCGATGCCCATGGCGATGACGAACGGGATGAAGCCGATACCGGCGCGCAGCGCCGAGTAACCCATGATGTCCTGCACGTATAGACCGATCAGCACGGTCAGGGTGAACATCACACCGCCGGCCAGGAAGATGGCCGCGAAGGTGGCCAGCCGGTTGCGGTCGCGGAACAACGCGAACGGCACCACCGGGTTTTCGGCCTTGCGTTCGACCAGCACGAAGGCGCCGAACAGCGCGACGGCGACCGCGCCGGAGCCCAACGTGGCCGGGGTCAGCCAGCCGTGCTCGGGGCCGCTGGAGAAACCGAACACCGCGGCGGTACAGGCCAGGGTGGCCAGCAGCGCGCCGGTGGCATCGAGCTTCATCGGCTCGCGCTCGGTCTCGGTCAGCGAATTGCGGGCCAGATAGATCATCAGCAGGCCGATCGGCACGTTGACCAAAAACGCCAGCCGCCAGGATGCTTCGACCAGGGCACCACCGACGACCAGGCCCATCACCGAGCCGATGCCGGTCATCGCGGCGAACACCGCGGTGGCGGCGTTGCGGGCCGGCCCCTTGGGGAAGGTGGTGGCCACCAGCGCCAGGCCGGTGGGTGAGGCGATCGCCGCCCCGACTCCTTGGAGCAGCCGCGCGATCACCAAAGTGGTCTGGTCCCAAGCGATTCCGCACAGCACCGAGGCGATGGTGAACAGCGTCACGCCGACGATGAAGGTGCGCTTGCGCCCGATGGTGTCACCGAGACGCCCGCCCAACAGCATCAATCCGCCGAAGGTCAGCACGTAGGCGGTGATCACCCAGCTGCGGCCGGCGTCGCTCAGGGCGAGTTCGTCCTGGATCTTGGGCAGCGCCACGATGGCGATGGTGCTGTCCATGGTGGCCAGCAGCTGCATGCCGCCGATGGCGATCACCGCGGCCATGAACCGCCGGGACGGGAACCAGGTCGAGGAGCTATTTCCTGCTCTACGCGCCGGGGCCGACGGACCGACCGGCGCCGGGAGAGGCCGCGGCGCAGCGGCGGGATAGCCGGTGACCCGGTCCATCCGCCGGAGCGGCCTGGTGCGCTCAGCGTCGTCGAGAGCGGTCATAACGGCCTACCCTACCCCGAGATTAAGAGGACTTTAAAGTCTCGATAAAGTCTCAAATCCGGCTACCGGCCCGATCACGATGATCGCCGGCGGCCGAATTCCCTCGGCTTCAATGCGTTTCGGCACGTCAGCCAGGGTGCAGTGGAGAACCCGCTGCGCGGCGGTGGTGCCGTGCTGCACCACCACAACCGGCGTCTGGACGTCCCGGCCGCCGCGGATCAGGACGTCGGCGAACAGCCCGATGCGCTCGACGGCCATCAGCAGCACCAGGGTTCCGGTGAGCTTGGCCAGAGCGTCCCAATTGACCAGCGATTCCGGGTGGTCGGGAGCCAGATGTCCGCTGACTACGACGAATTCATGGTTGACGCCTCGGTGGGTGACCGGGACACCGGCGATGGCCGGCACTGCGATGGCGCTGGTCACACCGGGCACCACGGTGACCGGAATACCGGCGTCGGCGCAGGCCAGAACCTCTTCGTAGCCGCGGGCGAAGACGAACGGGTCACCGCCTTTGAGGCGCACCACGAACTTTCCGGCCCGGGCCCGGTCGATGAGCACGGCGTTGATGGCGTCCTGGGCCATCGCCCGCCCGTACGGGATCTTGGCGGCGTCGATGACTTCGACGTGCGGGGCCAGCTCGGCCAGCAGCTCCGGCGGCGCGAGCCGGTCGGCGACCACCACGTCGGCGTGGGCGAGCAGCCGCCGGCCGCGCACCGTGATGAGTTCGGGGTCCCCCGGTCCGCCGCCGACCAGAGCCACCCCGCCGGGCCGCACGTCGGGGGCGGTGGCGGCGACGATCTCCGGGGCGATCCTGCCCTGCTGCAACGACTCTCGGATGGCCGAGCGCACCGCGGCCGAGCGGCGGTGCTCACCGCCGGCGAGCACCCCGACCAGCAGGCCTTGGTAGTCGAGGGTGGCCGGGGTGACGGCGGTTCCGTCACGGGCAGCGTCGGCGCGCACGCAGAAGATGTGCCGACGTTCGGCTTCGGCGCCGACGGCGGCGTTGACCGCCGGATCGTCGGTGGCGGCCAGCACGTACCAGGCGCCGTCCAGGTCCCCGTCGCTGTAGTCCCGGGCGTGCAGGGTGATGCCCGGCCGTTGGTCGGTCAGCACTTCGACGGCCGGGGTGGCCATCGGGGCGATGACGTGCACGTCGGCTCCGCTGGCCAGCAGCAGCGGGATGCGGCGCTGGGCCACCGAGCCGCCGCCGACCACGACGACCCTTTTGCCGGCCAGCCGCAGCCCAACCAGATAGGCGTTCTCGGTCACCGGCCGAGCCTAATTGCAATGGCATCTGCCGCGTGTTCGACGAACCGGCGGATCGCCTGCGGCTGGGCGGCCGGATGGGTGTGCAGATATGACGCGTGCACCCCGGCGTGCACCACGCCGTCGCTCACCGGCTCGCCGCCGCTGCCGCGCATCAGCCAGGCGGGCTCCACGGCACCGCTGAATTGCACTGCGGTGCGGTGAAATTCGTGGCCGACGACCCGCTGACCGGTGGTGAACAGCGGTGAGTCTGCGGCGGCCACGGCATCGCGATAGCCCAGGGTCAGCCGGGGGGTGAAACGGGCCGAGCCGGCCAGCACCCCGCACATCGGGTGGCCGTCGAGATCGGACATCAGGTAGGTCAGCCCGCCGCACTCGGCGTGCACCGGGGCGCGGTCGGCCAGCGCCCGGATCTGGCGGCGGGCCTGCTGGTTACCGGAGAGTTCCTGCGGGTACTGCTCGGGGAATCCGCCCGGCAGCACCAGCGCCGCTGAGCGCTCCGGCAGCGGCTCGGTCAGCGGGTCGAAGGCCACCACCTGCGCGCCGGCCGCCCGCAGCAGCTCCGGGTGTTCGGCGTAGCCGAAACTGAACGCGCGGCCGGCCGCGACCGCGACCACCGGCCGTCCGCTCACCGGCTCCCCCACCGCGTCCTGCGGCGACCAGGGCGCACCGGTCACTGCGGAATGCGCTAACGCCCGCACCGCATCGAGGTCCACGTGCCGGGCTATCAGCTCGGTCATCGCGGCGACCGCCGCCTGGGCGTGCTGCCCGTGTTCGGCGGCGGTCACCAATCCCAGGTGCCGGGAGGGCACCGCGAGCTCGTCGCGGCGTGGCAGCGCCCCGAGCACCGCGACACCGACGCTCTCGCAGGCCTGCCGCAGCACCTGGTCGTGGCGGGCCGAGCCGACCCGGTTGAGGATCACCCCGGCCACCCGCACCCCGGGCTGGATCGTCGAAAAGCCGTGCACCACAGCGGCAATGGACTGGCTGTGCCCGCTGCCGTCGAGCACCAGCAGCACCGGAGCACCGAGCAGCTGCGCCACCTGCGCGGTGGACCCCGCCGCGGGAAGCCGCAGCGGCTCCTCGATGCGGCCGTCGAAAAGACCCATCACCCCTTCGATGACCGCGATGTCGGCGTCATCCGACCCGTGCCGGTACAGCGGCCCGATCAGGTCGGCACCGACCAGGACCGGGTCCAGATTGCGGCCGGGCCGGCCGGCCGCCAGTGCGTGGTAGCCCGGGTCGATGAAGTCCGGGCCGACCTTGAACGGCGCCACCCGGTCGCCGGCTTGCCGGAGTGCACCGATCAAACCCGTTGCGACGGTGGTCTTTCCGCTGCCCGAGGCCGGCGCGGAAATCACCACCGCCGGTGCGGCGGTCATCGGTTCACCACTCGATGCCGCGCTGACCTTTGCGGCCGGCGTCCATCGGGTGTTTGACGCATCCCATCTCGGTCACCAGGTCGGCGGCGTCCAGCAGCTGCTGCGGGGCGTCGCGGCCGGTGATGACGACATGCTGACGCCCGGGCCGGGCACGGAGCACATCGACCACCTCATCGACGTCCACCCAGCCCCATTTAAGTGGATAGGTGAACTCGTCGAGCACATAGAAGTCGTGTTGCTGTTCGCCCAGCCGGCGGGCGATCTCGGCCCAGCCGGCGGCCGCGGTGGCAGCGTGGTCGTCATCGGAGCCGGTTTTGCGCGTCCAGGACCAGCCGGCACCCATCT
>CAYPTG010000217.1:0-4495 GCA_964413455.1 uncultured Mycobacterium sp.
CCCGGGTCGCCGAGGCGCTGGGGGTGATCGACCCGCCGCGCACCGAGGCGCAGCTACGGGAGCGCATCAAGGCGTTCCGACCCGAGCTGCACAGCACCGAGGCGGCCCTGGAAGCGGCCCGTTTTCTGCTAGTCACTCCCCCGCTACCGCTGCTGGCGCGGGCACCCTACGGGGTACTGGCCGCCTCGGCGGTGGCACTGCTGCCGGCCTGGGCCCGCCGGCCGCTGTGGCTGCCGTATCTGCCGCCGGTGGAGCACACCGCGGTGCGGCTGGCCGGCCGCACACTGGTCAGCGGGATTCGCTGGGCGATGGAGGCGCTGCCGTCACCGGTGCCCGCCGGGTAAGGCCGGAGGCCGCTCAGCGAGCCGGATCAGACGTCGTCATCGAGCAGATCGGCGGTGACCGCCGACTCGGTGTCCGGAATCCCGTCCTGCTTGGCTTTGCGATCGGCCATCGACAGCAGCCGCCGGATACGTCCGGCGACGGCGTCCTTGGTCATCTGCGGCTCGGCCAGCCGGCCCAGTTCCTCCAGCGATGCCTCCTTGTGCTGCACCCGCAGGTGTCCGGCCGCGGCCAGGTGATCCGGCACCCCGTCGCCCAGGATCTCCAGCGCCCGCTCCACCCGGGCCGCCGCAGCCACCGCGGCGCGGGCCGAGCGGCGCAGATTGGCGTCGTCGAAATTCTGCAGCCGGTTGGCGGTGGCTCGCACCTCGCGGCGCATCCGGCGCTCTTCCCAGACCAGGCGGATGTCCTGGGCGCCCATCCGGGTGAGCAGCGTGCCGATCGCGTCACCGTCGCGGACCACCACCCGGTCGGTGCCGCGCACCTCGCGAGCCTTGGCACTGACCCCGAGCCGCCGCGCCGCGCCGACCAGCGCCAGCGCCGCCTCAGGGCCGGGGCAGCTGACTTCAAGAGCCGATGACCGGCCCGGCTCGGTCAGCGAGCCGTGCGCCAGGAAGGCGCCGCGCCAGGCCGCCTCGGCGTCGGCGACGCTGCCACCGACCACTTGGGCGGGCAGTCCGCGCACCGGCCGGCCCCGCATGTCGAGCAGCCCGGTCTGCCGGGCTAGCGCCTCGCCGTCCTTGGCGACTCGCACAACGTAGCGGGTGGTCTTGCGAATTCCACTGGCGGACAACACATGTAATACAGAGGTGTAGCCGTAGAGGTCATGAATGTCCTTGCGCAGCCTGCGGGCGATGCTGCCTTGGTCCACCTCGGCTTCCACCACCACCCGGCCGGAGACGATGTGCAGCCCCCCGGCGAACCGCAGCAGGGCGGCCACCTCGGCGCGGCGCGCGCTGACCGAGTTGATGACGAGCCGGCTCAGCTCGTCCTTCACCTCAGCGGTCATCGCCACAGCACGTCACCTCCCCCTGGGACCGCCACGGCCTCCAACGCCGCCGCCAGCTTCGCCGGGTCATGTAAAGGTGTACCAGGCCGCGACACGTCAGCAAATGTCACTGATGCCTCCAACAGGGTCGCGGTGCGACGAAGCTGCTCGCGCTCACGTTGTGACGGCACCCTGGTCGCGTCGACGATGATGTCATGCACGGTGAAGCCCGGGGCGTGTTGCACCAAAACATGCAGATGCCGCTCGGCGGAGAAACCGGCCGTCTCACCAGGCTCGGCGTCCAGATTCAGTACCAACGCGCGCCGGGCGGGGGTGGCCTTGAGGGCGGCGGCCAGGCCCGGGACCAGCACATGCGGGATGACGCTGGTGAACCACGACCCCGGCCCGAGCACCACCAGATCGGCCCCCATCACCGCGTCGACGGCCTGCCGGGTGGCCGGCGGATCCCCGGGCAGCAACCGGACCCGGCGCACCTTTCCCGGGGTGGTGGCGATGGCGACCTGACCGCGGATCACCCGGCTCATCCGGGGGTCGCTCTCCAGCCCGGCGACGTCGGCCTCGATCTGCAACCCCAGCGGGCACATCGGCAGCACCCGCCCCTTGACTCCGAGGATGCGCCCGAGTTCGTCGAGTGCGGCAACCGGGTCGGCGAGCACCTCGTTGAGGCCGGCCATCAGCAGATTGCCGATCGGGTGCCCGGCCAGCGCCCCGCTGCCGCCGAACCGGTGCTGGATGATGGTTGCCCACAGCCGCCCATGCCGGCTGTCGGATGCCAAGGCGGCCAACGCCATTCGCAAATCCCCCGGCGGAACGACGTCGAGTTCGGAGCGCAGCCGGCCGGACGACCCACCGTCGTCGGCAACCGTCACCACCGCCGTCACGTGCGGGGTGAGCCGGCGCGCAGCCGACAGCGTCGCGTACAGGCCGTGTCCGCCGCCCATCGCCACCAGGCGGGGGCTGACGCTCCCGTTGGTTTCGCCGAGGTCGGCGGGATGCAGTCCCTCGGTCGCGGTCTCCGGTCCTTCGGCTGCGCCGGTCACTATTCGCGCCCCAGGTCGCGGTGCAGCACCCGCACGGTCAGTTGGCGGTCCTCACCGAGCAGCGCGGCCAGCGCTTCGGCGATCGCGACGCTGCGGTGTTTACCGCCGGTGCAGCCGATCGCCACCGTCATGTACCGCTTTCCCTCCCTGACGTAGCCCTCGGCCACCAGCTTCAACAGCCGATGGTAGGTCTGCAGGAACTCTGTCGCCCCGGGCTGACCGAGAACGTAGTCACGCACCGCCGGCGACTGACCGGTGTGCGCCCGCAGTTCGTCGACCCAGTGCGGGTTGGGCAGGAAACGCACGTCCATCACCATGTCGGCGTCCATCGGCAGGCCGTATTTGAAGCCGAACGACTCGACGGTGACGCTGGTCTGCGAAACGGCCTGGCCGCCGAAGGCGCTTTCGATGCTGGCCCGTAGCGCCGGAACCGACAGTGTCGAGGTGTCGATGACCAGATCGGCGGCCGCCCGGACCGGCGCCAGCATGGCCCGTTCGGCGGCGATCCCCTCGGCCAGCGTCTGATGACCCTGCAGCGGGTGGCTGCGACGGTTGTTCTCGTAGCGACGGACCAGGGTCTGGTCGGAGGCGTCCATGAACAGCACCCGCGGGGTGATGTTGCGGGCGGCCAGATCGCCACGAACCACGTCGAGGTCGCCGGTGAAGCCTCGCGAGCGGACGTCCATCACGATCGCCAGCTGGGTGATCCGGGAACCGGCGGCCAGCCCGAGGTCGACCATGCCGGCGATCAGCTCGGGTGGCAGATTGTCGGCGACGTACCAGCCCAGGTCTTCGAGCAGCATGGCGGCGGTGTCCCGGCCGGCCCCGGACAGCCCGGTGACCAGCACCACGTCGATGTCGGTGGCGCTGTCACCCGCGGGCCGGGCCTGGCCGGGCTGCTGGGGGGTGGTGTGCTCTGTCATGGGAAGGTCTGTCATTGGACTTGCCGTGCATCATCGCCCACAGCGTCCGCCGGTGCATCGGAACCGGCGCGATCCGTTGCGACCGACAACGGGCCGAGCAGCGCGTCGCGGACCGCAGCAGCGGTAGCGGCCCCGATCCCGGGCACGGCGGCGATCTCCTCGACGCTGGCCCGCCGCAGCCGGGCCACCGAGCCGAAGTGGGTGACCAGCGCCCGGCGGCGCACCTCCCCCAGCCCGCGCACGGTGTCCAGCGCCGAGGCGGTCATCCGTTTGGACCGCTTGCTGCGGTGGTAGGAGATGGCGAAACGGTGCGCCTCGTCGCGGACCCGCTGCAGCAGGTACAGCCCTTCGCTGTTGCGCGGCATGATCACCGGGTCGGGTTCACCCGGCACCCACACCTCTTCCAGCCGCTTGGCCAGGCCGATCACCGCGATGTCGGTGACCCCTAATTCGTCCAGAACCGCCTGCGCGGCGTTCACCTGCGGGGCTCCGCCGTCGACGACGAAAAGGTTTGGCGGGTAAGCGAATCGGCGTGACTTGTGATCGTCCGCCTCGACCGGCCGATCGGCGTCCTGGAGGTGCCGCAGGAAACGCCGACGGGTTACTTCGGCGATCGAGGCGACGTCATCGGAGCGGCCGTCGCCGGCGGCCTCCCGGATACCGAAGTGCCGGTACTCGGTTTTGCGCGGCAGCCCGTCCTCGAACACCACCAGCGAGCCCACCACGTCAGTGCCCTGCACGTGGCTGATGTCGACGCATTCGATCCGCAGCGGGGCCTCGGCCAGGCCCAGTGCATCCTGGATGTTTTGCAGCGCAGCCGATCTCGCGGTGAAGTCGCCGGCACGCTTGAGCTTGTGCTGCTGCAGCGCCTCCTGAGCGTTGCGGTGCACGGTCTCGGCCAGCGCCTTCTTGTCACCGCGCTGCGGTACCCGCAACACCACCCGTGATCCGCGCAACTCCGACAGCCAGGTAGTCAGTTCGTCGGCGTTCGGCGGCAGACAGGGAACCAACACCTCCCGCGGCACTGGATTGGCGGATTCGTCTGCCGCGCTGCCTAATTCGGCCTGATCGCCGTAGAACTGGGTGAGGAACTGTTCGACCAGCGCGGCTTCGGCGCCGTCACCGGGATCGCCGGGCTTCTCCACTACCCAGCCGCGCTGCCCGCGCACCCGGCCGCCGCG
>CAYPTG010000218.1:0-4478 GCA_964413455.1 uncultured Mycobacterium sp.
CGCTCACGGCACCGTCACCCGGCATTACCGCCAGCATCAGCAGGGCAAGGCGACTTCCACCAACCCGATTGCCTCGATCTTCGCCTGGACCCGCGGGCTGCAGCACCGCGGCAAGCTGGACAACACCCCGGCGGTCATCGAGTTCGCCGAGACGCTGGAAGAGGTCGTCATCCACACCGTCGAGGGCGGCCGGATGACCAAGGATCTGGCCCTGCTGATCGGCCCGGAACAGCCGTGGGAGACCAGCGAGCAGTTCCTGGGGACGCTGGCCCGCAACCTCAAGAAGGCGTTGGCGGTCTAGCTGCTAGCTCTGCAGAAGTGTGGATAGGCCGTCAGCGCAGCGACGCGACCACCCCGAACAGCGGGTCGCTCGGCCCGATGTCATAAGTGCATTCGTTGACCCGCGGGTCGGGAACGAAATTCCAGAACAGCACCCCGGCCGACCCGGCCTTCCGTTGGGCGGCGGCCCGGCCGGCCAGATAGGCGGCTCGGTCGGCCACCGACTTGCAGGATCCGGCGTGGAGGCCCATTTCGGCGACCATCATCGGCTTGCCGATCGCGGCGGCCTGGCGTAGCCGCTCATCGATATCGGTTTCGCCGTAGTCGTGCACATCGAGGACGTCGATGGACGGCGACTGCCCTACCAGCACGTAGTCCTCGCCGTTGGTGCCGCATTGGCTGCCGCCGGCGACGCCTTCCCAGAGCAGGGTGTCGGGGTCCAAGGCCTTCAGCCGCGCCCCGGCTTCGTCGAAGAATTTCCGCAGGGTCTCCGCGGCACCGGGCGGACAGCTGCGTTTCTGCCAGGCGCAGGTCGCGTCGTCGCCGCAATTACTCGGTTCGGCTTCGCCGACCAGCTCCCAGCCGGCCAGGGCAGGGGAGTGGCCCCAGCGTCGCACCGCGGTGTCCAGCCACCCCGCGTACGGACCTTTCCAACCGCCGGCATACCACTGGGCTTCCTTGAATCCGCCGTCGTCGCAGACGCCTTCGCCGGAGGAGAGCACCGCGACCAGCAGCTGGCCGTGGCGTTCGGCCGCGGCGAAGACGGCGTCCAGCGCGACGACGCCCATCGGCGCGTAGGCGTTGAACCGGGTCACCGAGTTCGGCGGCAGCGACGAGAAATAGGCGTCCAAGTCGACTTCGGCGCCGCAGCCCTCGTTGAGCTCCCAGTTGGTGCCCAGTTCGTAGGCGTCGAAACCGGTCGGCCACCACGGCTGGCCGTCGAGGGTCAGCGTGCGACCAGACGTACCGACCCGGGTCACCGCGTTGCCGGACGGGGTGATACCGATGAACGCCAGCACTACTGCCGCGAGCACGGCGACGCGCAGGAGGGTTACCTTCATCGCCGTGATCGTAACGACCGTCAATGTCAATGGCGTACGCGCCGCCGTGCGTCAGCGTTCCGAAGACAACCTCGGGCTGCTGAACTGGCTGGCCGTGACCACCGCCGATGTGGTGTGCCTGCAGGAGACCCGGGCCGACGACGCCCAGCTCGCCGAGGCGCTGGCTCCGGCGCTGGGCTCTGCCGGTGCTTCCACTGGTTCTAGGGGCTGGCATCTGGCGTCGGCCGAGCCGCACCTACGCGGCCGGGCCGGGGTGGCGATCCTGAGCCGGATGCCGTTCCAGGACGTCCGAATCGGTTTACCGGCAACCGAATTCGAGACCCACGGCCGCTACCTGGAGGTCGACCTGCCGGGCGGGGCGACCGTCGGCAGCCTCTATGTACACACCGGCGAAGCCGGCACCGACCGCCAGCTGGAAAAGGAACGGTTCATGGCGGCGCTGGCCAAACGGATGGCCGAGCTGGCCGCCGCCGGCCGCGACGCGGTGCTGTGCGGAGACTGGAACATCGGGCATACCGAGGACGACATCAAGGCCTGGAAGGCCAACGTCAAGAAGTCCGGCTTTCTGCCCAGTGAGCGTCAGTGGCTCACCGATCTGATGGAGTCGGGCTGGGTGGATGTCATGCGCCGGCTGCACCCGGACCGTCCCGGGCCCTACAGCTGGTGGTCCTGGCGGGGCAAGGCTTTCGACAACGACGCCGGCTGGCGCATCGACTACCACTTGGCGACCGAATCGCTGGCCGGCCGGGCCCGCGCGGCGCGGGTGGAAAAACCCGAGGCCTACGCGCTGCGGTGGTCCGACCACGCACCGGTGACCGTCGAGTTCGCGGATTAACACCGGTGAGATCTGGTTAATCTGGCCCTGTGGCAGAGACGGCGCCGTTCGAGGCCCTGCGACCGCATCTTATGTCGGTCGCCTACCGGGTGACCGGGACCGTGGCCGACGCCGAGGACATCGTCCAGGAGGCGTGGCTGCGCTGGAACGCTTCCCCGGATATCGTCCGCGACCCGCGCGCCTGGTTGACGACCGTGGTCAGCCGCCTCGGCCTGGACCGCCTGCGTTCGGCCGCGCACCGGCGCGAGACCTACGTAGGCAATTGGCTGCCCGAACCCATCGTCACCGGCTTCGACCAGGCCGACCCGCTCTCGGCGGTGGTGGCCCGAGACGATGCCCGTTTCGCCACCATGGTGGTGCTGGAGCGGCTCACCCCCGACCAGCGGGTCGCGTTCGTGCTGCACGACGGTTTCGCGGTGCCGTTCGGTGAGGTGGCCGCGGTGCTGGGGACAACCGAGGCCGCGGCCCGGCAGCTGGCGTCGCGGGCGCGCAAGGCGGTGACCGCCGAGCCGTTGCCCGGGTCGGATCCCAGCCACAACGAGGTGGTGGGCAAGCTGATGGCCGCGATGGCCGAGGGTGACTTAGCCGCCGTGGTATCGCTGCTGCATCCCGAGGTGACGCTCACCGGTGACGCGAATGGCAAGGCGCCCACCGCGATCAACGTCATCACCGGCCGCGACAAGGTGGCTCGGTTCCTGTTCGGGCTGGCTAACCGCTACGGTCCAGGATTCTTCACCGCCGCCAACCTGGCCCTGGTCAATGGCGAATTAGGCTCCTACACGGCAGGTTTCGCCGCAACTGAGGGGCATCGGGAGATGCTGCCGCGGATCACCGCGATGACCGTGCGGGGCGGAAAGGTCTGTGCCGTCTGGGATATCGCCAACCCGGACAAGTTCACCGGTTCCCCGCTTCGGGATCATCGGCCCACGGCACCCGGCACGCATCCCCGGAATTGAAGCCCTGCTCGGTGATCCCCAGCGCGGTATTCATCCGGGCGCGCATGTTCTCCAACCCGATCTGATAGGTCAGCTCGAACACCCCGGCGTCGCCGAAACGCTGCCGTAAGTCGGCCACCTGCTGGTCGGTCACGGTGTGCGGATCGGTGGTCATCGCCGCGGCATAGGCGATGGCGGCGCGGTCGTCGTCGCTGAACGCCGGTGAGGTGGCGTAGTCATCGATGTCCTTGAGCCGCTGCATGTCCAGCCCGTCCAGACGCTGCAGCATGAAGCGGTCGAAGTCGCTAGGGCGAAGGTCGAGGCCGCAAAGGCCAAGCGTCGTGCCCGTGATGCGGCTCGTCGGGCACGCAAGGCCGCTGAGGACGCCGACCGCATCGGTCAGCTGGTCGTGGATGAGGGTTGGGCCGAGGATGAGGCCGAGGCCCACGTGACCGGCAAGTCGGTGGAGTCCGTTCGCCGCCGCGACTTCATCCAAACCGCACGCGACGACGGGCATCGTGGCCGGGGGTTCGACGAACTTATCGCATCCAAGCACGCCGCCATGGTGGAACAGTGGGTGCTCAAAGCCGAGGATGCCACCCGTGGCCACATGATCCGCAAGCCGTACGAACTGGACGTGAATCCCCGACGCCTGTGGAACGCCAGCGATGCCCAGGCCCGTAAGTGGATGACCGAGGAGATGGCGGCCTGGTTCGACCAACACGGCGGCCGGATCACCCGCAAACATCTCCGCGACGCTGTACTCTCAGGTCGAGACTGGTTCGACACCACGATGCAACAGGACTTCCTCCAGTGAGCCCTTCCCCTGAGTTCCTTGCGGCGGTCGAAGAAGGCCGGACGGCTTGTTTAACGCCGGGGCCGCAGCCTGACAATCCGTACGGGGCTGCGGTGCGGGGGAATCGCCTAGCGAACGCCTGGAAAATGGGATACCACCGAGCACTCGCGGAGCGGACCGAGGATGGTCCGTGGCCCTCGCCGGTGTCGTTCTATCAGGCATATATGGAGGGCAGGGCGGCACATCCCAGTGACCGCAACCCCTACCGTGGCACCACGGCGGCGCGGATATGGATGCTCGGACGGCGGTCTACGCCGTCATTCAAGGCCACCTTGGCCGCGCTGGGACTGCCCGCCGATGACTGACTGACTGCTGTAACCCTCAAAGCGAATCCCGCCCCGTTGAGCTGATTGCTCCGGGGTTTTCTCGTATGCCCTGAACTTCACCCCGACATGGGGGTGTGCGTGGACGGCCAGCGCTTCACAAGTGGCCGGTGCTGACGAGCTAACGGCAGAAAGGGTGCCCGTGATGGGTGACATTGATACGTCCGCCGAGGTGGACGGTGCAACACC
>CAYPTG010000219.1:0-4475 GCA_964413455.1 uncultured Mycobacterium sp.
CCACGACGTGCCGGCCGGTGTTTCTTATGGCCAACGTTGTGAGTCAGTGTATCAGGGGAGCGAGTTGCCGAATAGGGACTGTCCTGACCGGCCCCGATTGTCTCGCTCCTCCTCCGGCGCTACAGCGCCGGCATCGTCGGCTCGACCTCGCGGTTCGGAATCGTCGTCCGCTGTGGCTATGATTTCAACGTCAACGGTGACGTGTACCCCCTTCGACAGTGTCCTGGAGTGAATCGGTGACTTTTTCCCGCCGTGCGCGGTCGGCAAGTGTCGTGGTCGTGACCTTGCTGGGTGGTGTGCTGGCCAGCGACGTCGCTGGCCTGCCGGGCTGCCACGACGGCTGCAAGACACCGACAGCGACCGCCGCCTCCGCGTTGCTGCCGGCGCACCCGATGCCGCCGATCCTGGGGCTCTCGCCGATCAACGGCGCCGAGGACATCAACCCGACCGCCAAGCCGGTCGTCAACGTCTTCGACGGCACCATCACCAGCGTCTCGCTCACCGACGACTGGGGCGACGAGGTGGAGGGCGTGATCTCCGCCGACGGCACCTCGTGGACGCCCAACAAGCGGCTGGCCTTCGCCCGCAGTTACACCATGACGGTCAACAGCAAGAGCAGCAGCGGGGTGCCGCTGTCGCGGACCACCACCTTCGACACCCTGGTGCCCAACAACTACGTCAACCCCTACCTCGAAGTGCAGGGCGGATTCCCGATCCGCGACGGCGCACGCTACGGAATCGGCACGTTGGTCGTCGCCCACTTCGACGAGGCGATCACCGACAAGGCCCTGGCCGAGAAGAACATGATCGTGCGCACCGACCCGCCAGTGCCGGGTGCGTGGCACTGGATCGGCGACCAGGTGGCGCACTGGCGCCCCGAGCACTACTACACCCCGGGCACCAAGGTGTCCGCCGAGATCAACGTATTCGGGCTCAAGCTCGGCGACGGCCTCTACGGCCAGTCCGACACCAAGGCGAACTTCGTCATCGGCGATGCGCGGGTCGCGGTCGCCAACGACATCACCAAGCAGGTCAGCCTGTTCGAAAACGGCCGGCTGGTGCGCACCATGCCCACCTCGATGGGCCGCGGCGGCAGCTCGGTGGTCGCCGGCAAGAACTTCTTCTGGTGGACCCCGCCGGGGGTGTACAGCGTGCTGGACAAGGCCGAGGTCGTCACCATGAACTCGGCCACCTACGGCCTGCCGATCAACTCCGAGTTCGGCTACAACCGCAAGATCGGTTACGGCACCCGGATCAGCCTGGACGGCATCTACCTGCACCAGCTCGACGACACCGTGTGGGCCCAAGGCAACACCAACCTGTCGCACGGCTGCCTGAATCTCAGCGGCGAGAACGCCAAGTGGTATTACGACTGGGTCCAGCCGGGCGACATCGTCGAGGTCAAGTACACCGGCGGCCCGCCGCTGACGGTGGCCCAAGGCGGCGACTGGAGTGTGCCCTGGAAGGACTGGGTCAAGGGCAGCGCGTTCGCGCCGAAGGACGCCCCGCCGCCACCGCCGCCTGCTCCCGGACCGCTGGCCGCCCCGCCGGCCCCGGCTCCCGGCTCCTAGCCCGGACTCCTGAGCCCGAACATCTGAGCCCCGACACCCGGACAGAGGCCTGACTTATGGACTTCATTCAGGCGAATCTGATCGACCCGATCAGCAAGGTGCTCTACACCTATGTGCTGATCTATCTGCTGCTGGTGGCCGGCCTCTACTTCACCGTCCGCACCCGATTCGTCCAGGTGCGTTACTTCCGGCGGATGTTCGGCCAGCTGTTTCACTCCCGCTCCGGTGACGGCGGCATCTCCTCATTCCAGGCGTTCTGCGTCGGCTTGGCCTCCCGGGTGGGCACCGGCAACATCGCCGGGGTGGCGATCGCGCTGACCGTCGGCGGGCCGGGGGCGATTTTCTGGATGTGGGTGGTTGCGCTGATCGGTATGGCGACCGCCCTGATCGAGGCGACGTTGGCCCAGATCTTCAAAGTTCGTACCGGCGACGGGACATTCCGCGGCGGCCCGGCGTTCTACATCCAGCGCGGGCTGGGTTCGCGGCCCGGCGGGATCCTATTCGCGATCCTGCTGGTCTTCACCTTCGGTTTCGCGTTCAACATGGTGCAGGCCAACGCGATCGCCGACGTGCTCAACGCCTCGCATCAGGTCGAAGTGCACTACACCACAATCGGTTTGGTGCTGCTGGCCGCTCCGGTGCTGTTCGGTGGGGTGCGACGGGTGGCGCGGGTCGCCGAGGTGGTGCTGCCGCTGATGGCGCTGGCCTATGTGCTGTTGGCGCTGGTCATCATCGCGCTCAACATCGGCAACCTGCCGCACGTCTTCACCCAAATCATCGGCGGCGCTTTCGGTTTGCACCAGATGGCCGGTGGGTTCGCCGGCGGCATCGCCGCCGCGATGCTCAACGGCGTCAAACGCGGCCTGTTTTCCAACGAGGCCGGCATGGGCAGCGCCCCCAACGTCGCCGCCACCGCCACGGTGTCGCACCCGGTCAAACAGGGCCTGATCCAGTCACTGGGCGTGTTCGTCGACACCATCATCATCTGCTCGGCGACGGCGTTCATCGTGCTGGTCTCCGGCCCGGCGATCTACGATCCGCAGGCGCCCGGCAAGATGGCCGGGGCCTCGCTGACCACCGCCGCGGTCGCCGCCAGCCTGGGGTCGTGGACCACCTGGCTGATGACCGTCCTGGTGTTCGTCTTCGCCTTCTCCTCGGTGCTGGGCAACTACGTGTACGCCGAGGTGAACCTGTTCTTCCTCGGGGTGCGTGAGCGCGGCATCACGATCTTCCGGCTCGCCGTGCTGGCCGCCATCGCGATGGGTGCGGTCTCCAAGCTGTCCATCGTGTGGAACTTCGCCGATGTGGCGATGGGCCTGATGGCGATCGTCAACCTGATTGCCATTGTGCTGCTGGGCAAGTGGGCGTTTGCGGCGCTGCGCGACTACCAGCGCCAGGCCGACGCCGGGCTGGATCCCCAGTTCGTCGCCGAGGACGCCGGGTTGCCGGGGCACCTGGACGGGGACATCTGGACCCGGCCGAATCTGCCGGTCAGCTGAGCCTGGCTCAGGTCAAGTGTTCTTGAACTCATCCTGCAGGTTGTCGATGCCGTGCCGCATGGCGTCCAGCGTCTCCTTGCGGGTGCGCAGCTTGCTGGCGTAGTGGGCGCCCGGGTTCAGTGTGGTGGCGAAGCTCTTAGCGGCTTCGATGGCTCGGGGCAGCACCAGATCGGCCATCACCAGCTCGTCGACCCAACCGCCGGCCAGCGCGGTGTCGCTGAGGAAGGTCTTGGCCAGCCCGACGGCCTGCTGGTAGGCCGAGCGGGTCAGGCGCAGCTTGAGCACCTCCAGGGCCGGATAGGGAATTACCATCCCGATCGCCACCTCGTTGGCCTGAAAGTTATAGCCCGGCGCGGCAATTCGGTGATCGACGCTGCACGCCAGGAACGAGCCCATCGCGATCGCGTGCCCGGTGCAGGCGGCCACCACCGGCTTACGGAACGACAGCAGCCGGTGGGACAGCTCAAAGCCCAGCCGCAGCATCTCGATGGCTGCTTGTAGGTCCCCGGAGCGGAACACCTTCAGATCGAAGCCGCCGCTGAACACCCGGTCGTTGCCGGCGATCACCACCGCGGAGGCGTCGTCGCTCTCGGCCTGGTCCAGCGCGGTGTTGATGTGGCCGATCATCGTCGGCCCCAGCGCGTTGACCTTGCCGTCGTCCATGGTGAGCACGGCGATTGACTCGTCGCGGCGGTAGTTGACGCTCATGGCTGCTCCTTCGTTGGCCCCGTGTCGGCGATGAGGTTACTCAGGCGCCCATCGCGGCGCGCCACTGCGCCAGGTTGGACACCCGGTAGACGTAATTGCTGCGCTTGACCTCATCGAGGTCGGCGCTCGGTTGCGCGGAATACCAATGCCCGGGGAACACCGTCGGATTACCAGGCAGCCGGGCCAGCTGCTGCAGGCTGGCGAACATGTCGTCGACGTTGCCGCCGGGGAAGTCGGTGCGCCCGCAGCCGTCCAGGAACAGGGTGTCACCGGCCACCAGCCGCCCGTCGAGCAGGAAGCACTGGCTGCCCGGGGTGTGGCCCGGCGTATGCAGCAACTCGATGTCGATATCGCCGACGGAGACCTTGTCCCCGTGTTCGTGGGTGGTGAGGTCGCTCATCGGTATCCCGGTGACTTGGGAAACCCATTGCGCCTCATGGGAGTTGACGTGCACCGGCACGCTGACCCGCTCCAGTAGCTCGGCCAGCCCGGCCAGGGTGAAGCCCATCATCGACCCGCCGACATGATCGGGGTGGTGGTGGGTGACCAGCACACCGGACAGTGCCATCCCGTCGGCTTCCAGGGTGTCGACCAGATCCCCGGCGGCATAGGCCGGGTCGACGACGACCGCCTCCTTGGTCTGCCGGTCACCGATCAGGTAGGCGAAGTTGCGCATCTGCTGGGCGATCACGTCGCC
>CAYPTG010000220.1:0-272 GCA_964413455.1 uncultured Mycobacterium sp.
ATGTCGCGGAACGCCTTTCCGGGACGTATGACACCAAGGTGACGGTGACTCTAGGTAAGCGTAAGGGCAAGATCGTCGTGGAATTCGGTTCGGTGGACGACCTGCAGCGGATCGTGGGCCTGATGGACCATCGGGCCTAGTCCAACTCCCCAGCCCGGGCACCCGGCACATTACGTCACAGTGACAGAATCCGGGTATCGGTAGACCTCGGATCACGTACCTATCGACCAATTATCAACTGCGCCAACAACTTTCGATTCAATCGCCACGCT
>CAYPTG010000220.1:282-4470 GCA_964413455.1 uncultured Mycobacterium sp.
GAGCTGTCGTGAATTGAGGGTCGCGACCACCGGACTCTCCTATCCTGAACACTGCGCTGCGGCCCGCAGCGCAGGAAGCTCCGGGAGATCAGTGTCCGTTCGCATCAGACCGCTGCGGCTGGAAGTGTTCGAGCAGCTGCCCAAGCACGCCCGCCGGTGCGTGTTCTGGGAGGTCGACCCCGAGACGCTCGGCCCCGGCGAGCACCTCGCCGACCCCGAGTTCGAGAAAGAGGCATGGCTGTCGATGGTCATGCTGGAGTGGGGTTCGTGCGGGCAGGTCGCTACCGAGGAGCGCGACCCAGCCGATGAGGACCCGGACGAACCGTGTCGGGGATACGCGCTCTACGCACCCCCGCGGGCGGTGCCCCGGGCACAGCGCCTACCCACCGGCCCGGTCAGCGCCGACGCGGTGCTACTCACCTCGATGGGGGTGGAGCAGGATCAGCCCGACAGTCTGGCGGCACTGCTGATCGGCCAGGTGGTCAGTGAGCTGGTCCGTCGCGGCGTCCGGGCCTTGGAGGCGTTTGGCCGGACTCCAGAGGCCGCGCGGCTCGTCGATGACGACACCGTCGATGAGGATATGGCGGTCGCGATCCGGGCGCTGGGGGACTGCTCTTTCGAGCGATGCATGATCGACGCCGATTTTCTTCAGGATGTGGGCTTCACCGTGGTGGCACCACATCGCTACTTCCCGCGGCTACGGCTGGAACTCGACAAGGGGTTGGGCTGGAAGGCCGAGGTGGAGGCGGCGCTGGAGCGGCTGCTGGAAACCTCGGAACTGCAACCCGTGGGATTGGCAGGAGCCCATCGCGACTAGGCCCGGTTAGGTGGACTGTTCGTGTGCCAGCAGTTCGGCGAAGGTGAAGGTGCCGGTGGGGCGGTCGTTTTTGCCCAGCAGATATAGCCGTTTGACGGCTGCCAGGATGCCTTCGGCGATCGCGTCACGGCACTCTCGAGTCAGCAACCGCCCTTGATCGTGCGGGCTGGTGATGTAGCCGACGTCGACCTGGACCGTCGGCATGCGGGTCAGCCGGAGCAGGTTCCAGGTACGTCCGTGGGTACGGCAATCGCGTAAACCGGTGCGCGCCACCACTTCTCGCTGAATGAAGTCGGCAAGGTTGCGTCCGATGGTGGAGATCGATCCATGCGGACTGCCGAAGTAGAAACACGAGACACCGTTGGCCGACCCAGAGGGCTGATGCTCGAAGCGCAGGCTGATCATAAGATCGGCGCCGACGGTGTTGGCGGTGGCCGCCCGCTCGCTGTCAGCCGGGCTCTGGCCGACCGGGCGGGACAGGAAGGTCTCCATCCCGATCGCCGTCATCCGGCCTTCCAATCTGCTGGCCAAGTCCCACAGCAGGTCGGCCTCGCTGACCGGGCCTTCCGGCCCGTTCACGATCACTCCGTGGTCACCGCCGCCGCGGCCCGGATCGATGATGATCCGCTTACCCGAGAGCCGTGGACCGGAACTGCGAACGTGCTCCTCCTCGCGGATGGCATGCAGCGATCCGCCGGTGACTCGCGAGCCGAGGAAATACAACGAGCGCAAGGTTTCCGGGCCGCAGATCCCGTCCGGCGACAGACCGTACTCACGCTGGTAGGACACCAGCGCGGTGTGGGTCTGCAGACCGAAGTAGCCGTCCACCAGGCCGTGGTAAAATCCGAGATCCTGAAGCCGGGACTGCAGTGTCGCGACGTCGTCGCCGTACATCGGGGCACCGAACTGATGGGCCAGGGTCCGGGCACCCAACCGGTAGGAGGCCTCTTTGAGCGCCCGATAGGTGGCCTCTCCGACGATCCCGTCCACCAGCAGGCCGCGGCGCTGCTGGAACGCCCGGATGCCGCGGTCCAGGTCGTCGTCGAAAAAGTCGAGTGCCACCTGTTTACCGGTGGTGAGGGCGTCGTCCGGGTTTTCCAGCAGACCCAGAGCAGCGAGGGCCGCCCGGATCTCCACCACCGCTGCGCCCCGGTCCCCGCGCGCCAGAGTGTCCGACGACGAGACCTCCGGCCATGAAGGAGTATCGCCGGGGCTGGACATGACAGGCATTCTCGCAGAAGTAAGGGGTTTCCGGGAAACCGGCCAACCCGGCGCGGTGCCGCTACAGAACTTCGCTGAGCTCGCGCAGCAACGCGGCTTTACCTTTGGCGCCGACGATGCGTTTGACCGGCTTGCCGCCCTTGAACAGGATCATCGTCGGGATCGACACCACCTGGTAGTCGTGGGCCGCGCCGGGGTTGGCGTCCACGTCGACCTTCGCCACCGTCAGCGAGCCGGCTTTCTCCTGCGCGATCTCATCGAGCACCGGCGCCACCATGCGGCATGGCCCGCACCAGGCGGCCCAGAAATCCACCAGGACAGGGGTGTCGCTGGTCAGCACCTGCTCGGCGAAGCTGTCATCGGAGACGGTGACCGTGCTCATGGTTGGGCTCCAATCATTTCGGTGTTGGCTGCCGCGAGTGTTTCCGAGGCAGTTCCTGAGGAGGCGTCGTCGTGCGCGTCGGCCAGCCAGCGTTCGGCGTCTATGGCGGCCGCGCAACCGCTGCCGGCCGCGGTGATGGCTTGCCGGTAAGTGCGATCCACCAGGTCACCGGCGGCGAACACCCCGTCCAGCGAGGTAGCGGTGCCCTGGCCGCGGACCAGCACGTAGCCTTCCGGGTCGACCTCGACGGCGTCACGGACCAGTTCGGAGCGCGGGTCGTGACCGATCGCCACGAACACCCCGGTCACCGGCAGAGTGGATTCCTCACCGGTGAGGGTGTTGCGCACCCGTAGCCCGGTGACGGTGGTGTCACCTTCGACCGCGACCGGTGTGGTGTTGGTGAGGAAGGTGATCTTGTCGTTGTTGCGGGCGCGTTCCAGCATGATCTTGGAGGCCCGGAACTCCGCGCGCCGATGCACCAGGGTGACGCTGCGGGCGAAGCGGGTCAGGAAGGTGGCTTCCTCCATGGCGGAGTCGCCGCCGCCGATCACCGCGATGTCCTGGTCCTTGAAGAAGAACCCGTCGCAGGTGGCGCACGCGCTCACGCCGCGGCCCAGCAGTTCCTGTTCGCCGGGAACCCCGAGGTAGCGGGCCGCGGCACCCATCGCCAGGATTACCGCGCGGGCCAGATGGGTCTCGCCACCAGCGGTGATGACCTTCTTGATCGGGCCATCCAGCTCGACGGCTTCGACGTCCTCCATCTGCAGGTCGGCGCCGAACCGCAGGGCCTGCTCGCGCATCTCCTCCATCAGGTCCGGTCCCATGATCCCGGACCGGAAACCGGGAAAGTTCTCCACCTCGGTGGTGGTCATCAGCGCGCCGCCGAACGAGGTGCCCTCGAAGACCAACGGCTTAAGTTCGGCACGGGCGGTGTAGATCGCGGCGGTATAGCCCGCCGGGCCGGATCCGATGACGATGACGTCATGCACGGTTTCTTCGGTCATAGCAGCCTCTCTGCGCGGGCTAATCGCCTCATATCGTCGAACACCAGGGTAGGCGGAGGTGTTCCCGGCGCCGCAGTCCAGCCCGGTGACGACGTGGGCCGGAGATGTCACGCGGTGGCAGACAGGCCGGCGAGCAGCACCGCCAACCGCGCCCGGGCCCGTGCCCGCCGGCTCTTGACGGTACCTTCGGCGACCTGCAGCAGCGCGGCCGCTTCGGCCACCGAGTAGCCGTGCAGGTCGACGGCCAGCACCGCCGCCCGCTGGTCGGCGGGTAACCGGGACAGGGCCTGGCGGACCACGATCGCGGTGTCCAACTGTCCGACGCGATCAGGGACCGGGCCGCAGGTGTCCTCGGACAACGCCACGGTCGGGCGAATAGCGTTGCGCCGCAAGCCATCGTGACAGGCATTCGCCACGATGCGATACAGCCAGCTGCTCACCGCCGCGTCCTGCCGGAACGAGCCGGCCGACCGGTGCGCGGACAGCATGGCCTCCTGCACCGCGTCGTCGGCGTCCTGGACGCTGCGGCTTCGGCGGCGGGCTACCCGGTAGAGGTGCAGCCGATGCCGGGCGAACAGTTCCTCGAAGGCGCGCCGGTCACCGGCGGCGTGGGCACTGAGCAGAGCGGCATCACTGCGGGCGGCACCGGGATGGCTAGGCATGGTCCGGACGGTAGCCAGTAGACCGCCGGTCGGCACTTCACCCGGCTAGCTGGTATGGCCGGGGTTCTCAGCGGCTCGCTGCGTTGCGCCGCATCGTCACCC
>CAYPTG010000221.1:0-4458 GCA_964413455.1 uncultured Mycobacterium sp.
GCCGCCGGATGATCCCGGCGCACGCCACCGTCGACCTCGACGACGCCGACGGACTGCTCGACGCCGACCGCGACGGCCTGTTGCGCGCCGCGGCGATGGCCGGCGCGCAGGTGCGGGCGATCGCCGCGGCCGTCGACGAAGGGGCACTGGAAACGCTGGCCGCCGACCAGCGGCCGCGCACCGTGATTTGGTTGGCCGGCCGCGGCAGCGCCGAAGCGGCCGGCGCCATGCTGGTCGCCGCACTCGGCGCCACCGCCGCCGAGCCGCTGGTCACCGCGGCCAAAGTGCCGCCCTGGATCGGCCCGCTGGATGTGCTGGTAGTCGCCGGGGACGACCCCGGAGACCCGGCGCTGGCCGCCGCTGCGGCCACGGCGGTGCGCCGGGGGGCGCGGGTGCTGGTGGCCGCCCCGTTCGAGGGACCGCTGCGCGATGCCGCGGCCGGCCGGGCAGCGGTGCTGGAGCCGCGGCTCTGGGTGCCCGCCGAGTTCGCGCTGTGCCGCTACCTGGCCGCCGGGCTGGCCGCGCTGGCGGCGGTGGACCCCGGACTGCAGACCGACCTGGGTGCGCTGGCCGACGAACTCGACGCCGAGGCGCTGCGTAACAGCGCCGCCCGGGAGGTGTTCAGCAACCCGGCCAAGCGGCTAGCCGAGCGGATGGCCGGGCGGCAGGTAGCGCTGGCCGGAGACAACCCGGCGACGTTGGCGCTGGCCCGGCACGGCAGCGCCGCGCTGCTGGGGGTGGGCGGGCACACTGTCGCGGCCGCCGGGCTCGGTGACGCCCTGGCGGCCCTGCGGCTAGCGGTCTCGACACGTTTCGCCGACCCGGTGGACGCACTGTTTCACGACGAGCAGCTGGACGGCCCGCTGGCGTCCCGGCCCCGGGTGCTGGCGCTGACCCTGGCCGAAGAACGCCCGCTGCTGACCGCGCGGACCGCAGGGTTCGACGACGTCGACCTACTGGGTGTCGACGACGTGGGCGACGACCCGGCGGGGGACGCCGACGAGCGGATCGTCGCGGCGGCACGCGCCGGCCGGGCCGAACAGCAACTGGCGACCCTGGCCGTACGGCTGGAAATGGCGGCGGTCTACCTAAGATTGGCAGGAGGATAGCTACCCGTGCAGCTGATACACGGAGCGATCCGGACCTACGCATGGGGATCGCGCACCGCGATCGCCGAATTCACCGGACGATCGGCGCCCACAGCCCACCCGGAGGCCGAGCTGTGGCTGGGCGCGCACCCCGGCGACCCGGCCCGGCTGATCGGCCCGGACGGGCGGGAAACGTCGCTGCTGGACGCCATCGCCGCCGACCCCGACGCCGAACTCGGTCCGGCGGTCCGGGAGCGGTTCGGCGACACGCTGCCGTTCCTGGTCAAGGTGCTGGCCGCCGACGAGCCGCTGTCGCTGCAAGCCCACCCCAGCTGCGCCCAGGCCGCCGAGGGCTACCAGCGCGAGAACCGCGCCGGGGTGCCGGTCAATTCACCGGAGCGTAATTACCGCGACCGTAGCCACAAACCCGAAATTCTGGTGGCGCTCAGCGACTTTCATGCTCTGGCCGGGTTCCGGCCGGCCACCCGAACGGTGGCGTTGATGCGCGCGCTGGCGGTGTCAGACCTTGATCCCTACCTCGCGCTGCTTGCCGATCAGCCCGACGCCGCCGGGTTGCGCGCGTTGTTCACCACCTGGATCACCGCACCGCAACCGGACCTGGACGCGCTGATTCCTGCCGTGCTGGAAGGCGCGGTCGCCTATATCCGTTCGGGTGCAACGGAATTCGCCGACGAAGTTCGGACCCTGCTGGAACTCGGCGAACGCTATCCGGGAGACGCGGGGGTGCTGGCGGCGCTGCTGCTCAACCGGGTCGCCCTGGCCCCCGGTGAAGGCATCTTCCTGCCCGCCGGCAATCTGCATAGCTATCTGCACGGGGTGGGAATGGAAGTAATGGCCAACTCCGACAACGTCCTTCGCGGCGGGCTGACCCCCAAACATGTCGACGTGCCGGAGCTGCTACGGGTGCTGGACTTCACCCCGGTGCTCGACGCCCGGGTCGGCACCCGCCGGGAAGGCATCGAGCTGGTCTACGAGACCCCGACCGACGAGTTTGCCGCCTCGGTGCTGACTTTGGACGGCGACAACCTGGGGCATCAGCTGGACGTGCCGTCCCGGCACGACGGACCGCAGATCCTGGTCTGTACCCAGGGCTCGGTGCTGGCCCGGGCCAAGTCCGACGAGGTACGCATCGACCGGGGCGAAGCGGCCTGGGTGGCCGCCGACGACGGCCCGATTCGTTTGGAAGCATCCACCCCGAGCCGGATCTTCCGCGCTACGGTTGGCCTCTGAATCACTGAGGAGGGCATCCCATGTCGGCTTCGGGTAGTACCCGGGCAATCCTGGCGGCGCTGGTCGCCAATGCCGGAATCGCGGTAGCGAAGTTCATCGGCTTCCTGATCACCCGCAGTTCGTCCATGCTCGCCGAGGCGGTGCATTCGGTCGCCGACACCTCCAACCAGGCGCTGCTGCTGTTCGGTCAGCGCCGGGCGCAGCGGGAAGCCACCGAGTTGCACCAGTTCGGCTACGGCCGCAGCCGGTTCTTCTTCTCCTTCGTGGTGGCGCTGGTGCTGTTCTCGCTGGGCGCGGTGTTCGCCCTCTACGAGGGCTACCACAAGATCAGCCACCCCGAGGCGCTGACCGCACCGCTGGTGGCGATCGGGATCCTGGTGGTGGCGATCGCCCTGGAGTCCTACAGCTTTCGCACCGCGGTGGTGGAATCCCGCCCGCTGAAGGGCAGCGGCTCCTGGTGGCAGTTCATCCGTCGGTCCCGTAATCCCGAGCTGCCGGTGGTGCTGCTCGAAGACACCGGCGCGTTGCTGGGCCTGGTTTTCGCGCTGGCCGGCGTCGGGCTGACCATCCTCACCGGCAACCCGGTATGGGACGGGGTGGGCACCATGCTGATCGGCGCGCTGCTCGGCGTCATCGCGGTGATCCTCATGGTCGAGATGCACAGCTTGCTGATCGGGGAGA
The DNA here is from genome assembly GCA_964413455.1 of uncultured Mycobacterium sp. Classification (GTDB taxonomy): domain Bacteria; phylum Actinomycetota; class Actinomycetes; order Mycobacteriales; family Mycobacteriaceae; genus Mycobacterium. The sequence goes on from CAYPTG010000221.1 coordinate 3,021, forward strand.
GCGCCACCGGCGAAGAGCTGACCGCCATCCAGTCGGCGCTGGAACAGACCGAACACGTCGACCGGGTGATCCACCTGCGGACCCAGTATCTCGGCCCGGAGGAGATGCTGGTCGGCGCCAAGATCGCGCTGGCGCCGAACACCGACCTGGCCACCGTGGCGACCGCCATCGACCGCGCCGAGGCGGCGGTGCGTGCGGCGGTGCCGGTCGCCCGGATGATCTATCTCGAACCCGACCTGGATCGTTCGCTGGCGCGGTAGCGTCTGCGCGCATGGCCGGACCTGATCGCCGCGCTCCTCATCGCGGCGCGCCCGCACCGCTTGATCGTCGCTTGGCCGGACCTGCTCCCGATCGCCGCGCTCCTCAACGCGGCACATCTGTGCCGCTTGATCGTCGCTTGGCGGCGCGCATCAAGTCGGTGGAACAGTCCATCCGCGACACCGACGAGCCGTCCACCCGGCTTCGCAAACAGCTCACCTGGTGGGATCTGACGGTCTTCGGGGTGTCGGTGGTGGTCGGTGCCGGCATCTTCACCGTCACCGCCAGCACCTTCGGCAACATCACCGGACCCGCGCTGTCGCTGTCCTTCATCCTCGCCGCGGTGACCTGCGGGCTGGCCGCACTGTGCTACGCCGAGTTCGCCTCGACCCTGCCGGTAGCCGGCAGCGCCTACACGTTCTCCTACGCGACGTTCGGCGAATTCGTCGCCTGGATCATCGGCTGGGACCTGATCCTGGAGTTCGCCGTCGGCGCGGCGGTCGTCGCCAAAGGCTGGTCGAGTTATCTGGGCACCGTGTTCGGCTTCTCCGGTGCCATCATGAATGTCGGTGCGCTGCAACTGGATTGGGGTGCGCTGCTGATCGTCGGGGTGGTGTCGGCACTGCTGGCTATGGGCACCAAACTGTCGTCGAACTTCTCGGCCGGCGTCACCGCCATCAAGGTGTCCGTGGTGCTCTTGGTCGTGGTGGTCGGCGCGTTCCACATCAAGAAGGCCAACTACTCACCGTTCATCCCGCCCACCGAGACCGGCGCGGGTGCCGCGGGAACCGGTATCGATCAGTCGGTGTTTTCGCTGCTCACCGGGGGCGGCGGCAGCCACTACGGCTGGTACGGCGTGCTGGCCGGCGCCTCCATCGTGTTCTTCGCGTTCCTCGGGTTTGACGTGGTGGCGACCACCGCCGAGGAGACCAAGAACCCGCAGCGCGACGTCGCCCGCGGCATCCTCGGTTCGCTGGCCATCGTCACCGTGCTCTACGTGGCGGTCTCGGTGGTGCTGTCCGGAATGGTCAGCTACACCCAGCTGCGTGATCAGGGCACGGGGAAAGCCAACCTGGCCACCGCGTTCGCGATCAACGGGGTGGACTGGGCCGCCAAGGTCATCTCGATCGGTGCACTGGCCGGGTTGACGACGGTGGTGATGGTGCTGGTGCTGGGCCTG
>CAYPTG010000222.1:0-4453 GCA_964413455.1 uncultured Mycobacterium sp.
GGAGGGTTTCGAGCTGACGGTCGGCAAGCCTCATGTGGTCACCAAGACCGTGGACGGCAAGCTCCACGAGCCGTTCGAGGCGCTGACCATCGACTGCCCGGAGGAGTTCGTCGGCGCGGTCACCCAGCTGATGGCCACTCGCAAGGGCCGGATGGAGCAGATGACCAACCACGCCGCCGGCTGGGTGCGGATGGATTTCGTGGTGCCCAGCCGCGGGCTGATCGGCTTCCGCACCGACTTCCTCACCCTGACCCGCGGCACTGGCATCGCCAACGCGGTGTTCGACGGGTATCGGCCGTGGGCCGGGGAGATCCGCGCCCGGCACACCGGGTCGTTGGTCAGCGACCGCACCGGGTCGGTGACCCCGTTCGCGATGATCCAGCTCGCCGACCGCGGCACCTTCTTCGTCGAGCCGGGCGACGAAACCTACGAGGGGCAGGTGGTCGGCATCAACCCGCGGGCCGAGGACCTCGACGTCAACGTCACCCGGGAGAAGAAGCTGACCAACATGCGGTCCTCGACCGCCGACGTGATGGAGACGCTGGCCCGGCCGATGGAACTCGATCTGGAGCAGGCCATGGAGTTCTGCGCGGCCGACGAGTGCGTGGAGGTCACCCCGGAGATCGTCCGGGTGCGCAAGGTCGACTTGGACGCCACCACCCGGGCCCGTAACCGCTCGCGCGCCAAAGCGCAGTCCGGCAATCGGCAGTAGCGGTTCTCGACACTGAACGTCCGTACCCTGAACACTGTGCTGACCCGACGACGCGCCCTGCGCCCGGCCGCCGTGGTTTCAGTGCTGGCCGTCGCCGCGTGTGCCGTCGACCCGCCGCCGGCGCCGCAGAGCACCCAGTCCTCGCAGTCGTTCGCCCCGGCCCCCAAGGCATCCCAGATCATCATGGCCATCGACTCGATCGGCGCCGGGTTCAACCCGCATCTGCTGTCCGATCAGTCTCCGGTGAACGCCGCGATCAGCGCCCTGGTGCTGCCCAGCGCGTTCCGGCCGGTGCCCGATCCGGCCACCCCCACCGGGTCGCGTTGGGAGATGGACCCGACGCTGCTGGTGTCCGCGGCCGTCACCTCCGATGCCCCGTTCACCGTCACCTACAAGATCCGCCCGGAAGCGGCCTGGACCGATAACGCGCCGATCGCCGCGGATGACTTCTGGTATCTGTGGCGGCAGATGGTCAGCCAGCCCGGGGTGGTCGATCCGGCCGGCTACGACCTGATCACCGGGGTGCAGTCCATCGACGGCGGCAAGACCGCGGTGGTCACCTTCTCCCAGTCTTACCCGGCCTGGCGGGAGCTGTTCAGCGATCTGCTGCCCGCGCACATCGTCAAGGACGTGCCGGGCGGCTTCCCGGCCGGGTTGACCCGGGCGCTGCCGGTCACCGGCGGCCAGTTCCGGGTTGACACCATCGACCCGCAGCGCGACGAGATCTTGCTGGCCCGCAACGACCGTTTCTGGGGCACCCCGGCCAAGCCGGACCAGATTCTGTTCCGCCGGGCCGGGGCGCCGGCCGCACTGGCCGATTCGATCCGCAACGGCGACACCCAGCTGGCCCAGGTGCACGGCGGGGCGGCGGCGTATGCGCAGCTTTCGGCGATCCCCGATGTGCGCACCTCCCGGCTGATCACCCCGCGGGTGATGCAGCTGACCCTGCGCGCCCAGGAGCCCAAGCTGGCCGATCCGAGGGTGCGACGGGCGATCCTGGGTCTGCTCGACGTGTCGCTGCTGGCCGCCGTCGGCGCCGGCAGCGACAACTCGGTGACCTTGGCCCAGGCTTTGGTTCGGGCGCCGAGCGATCCCGGCTATACGCCGACGGCGCCGCCGCCGTTGGGCACCGAGGGCGCGCTGACACTGTTCGCTCAGGCCGGCTACCGGGTGGACCGGGCAGCGGAGTCGACCGGCGCCACTCCGCCGGCCGTGCCAGCGCCCCCGCCGTCCGGAACCGGAGCCGGCAAGTCCCCGAGTCCGGACCCGGCCCGCGGGCGGATCAGCCGCAACGGCCAGACGTTGTCGCTGTCGATCGGTGTGGCCGCCAACGACCCCACCTCGGTGGCGGTCGCCAACACCGCCGCTGACCAGCTGCGCAGCGCCGGCATCGCGGCCACCGTGCTGCCGCTGGAACCACAGGTGCTCTACGGCCCGGCGCTGGCCACCAACCGGGTCGACGCCATTGTCGGCTGGCACGCCGCCGGCGGGGATTTGGCGACCGCGCTGGCCTCCCGCTACAGCTGCCCGGCGCTGGTGGCCGCCCCGATGTCCACCACCGCGGGTTCACCGTCCGCCACGACGCCGGCCGCAGGTAAGCCGCCCACGAGTCCCGCCCCGAGCCCCACCCCCTCCGGCCAGGCCCCGGCCGGCGGACCTACCAGCGGTGCGCCGTCGACCAGCAGCCGTCCCGAGCCGGCGCCGCTGGTGCGGGCGCCGTCCAACCTGACCGGGATCTGCGATCGGGGCATTCAGCGCAAGATCGACGCCGCGCTGGTCGGCTCGCTGAACATCAACGAGGTGCTTGCGGCGGTGGAGCCTGACCTGTGGGCCATGTCGGCGGTGCTGCCGATCATGCAGGACACCACCATCGTGGCGGTCGGGCCCAGCGTGCAGAACGTCAGCCTGACCGGGGCGGTGCCGGTCGGCATCGTCGATGACGCCGCCCGGTGGGTTAAGACGACGCCGTGATCACTCGCCGCTGACGTCCAGGCCGTGCGCGACGGCAAACGCCAGCGCCTGCCCGACGTCCACCCGCGCTCCCCGGCAGCCGGCGGTCGTCCACACCGTGGGGTCCACCCGCGCCCCGCGCAGATCAGCCTGCTCAAGCCGCAGCCGCTCAGCGCGGGTGCCGGTGAAGTCGGCCCCCTGTAGCACCGCCTCCCGCAGATCAGCCCCGATCAGCGAGGCTTCCCGGAATCGGCAGCCGGACAATTCGCAGCGGCGCAGGTCGGCCCCGCCCAGCACGGCCAGGCTGAAGTCCACCCCGTCGCAGACCAGCGGCCGCAGCCGGCAGTCCTCGAACGTCGACCCGATCATGCTGCAATCTCGGAAGGTGCTGTGCCACAGCATTGTTCGCCGGAATCGGCAGTTGCGGAACGCCGAGCCGGCGTGCGTCGAGCGGGCCAGGTCGGCGCTGGTGAAGTCGCAGTCGGTGAACACCACCCGCTCGGTCCGCAGCCCGGCCAGATCCTCGTCGGTGAAGTCGTGACCGTCGAACTCGCGGTCCACCCAGTGCAGCATGTCTCGAATCTATCCCCGTCGCACCCGATTCCGTCGCCGTCGAACGTGTGGGCCATGTACGCAAATCGGCCTGGCGGCGTGCGCAGGCCACACGCTGGGCGTGTCTCGGTAGGGTGACGCCCGTGCCAACGGTTCCGCGGCTGCTGTTCGTCCACGCCCATCCCGATGACGAGACCATCAACAACGGTGTGACGATCGCCCGCTACGCCGCCGCCGGCGCCGAGGTGACGGTGTTGACCTGCACCCTGGGTGAGGAGGGCGAGGTCATCGGTGAGCCGCTGGCCCAGCTCACCGTCGAGCACGCCGATCAGCTCGGCGGTTACCGCATCGGCGAGCTGACCGCCGCGCTGCACCATCTCGGCCTGCCCGGCCCGCGTTTCCTCGGCGGCGCGGGCTGCTGGCGCGACTCCGGCATGGTCGGCACCCCGCGCCGGTCGCGCACCCGGTTCGCCGACGCCGACCTCGGTTGGGTCACCGACCAGCTGGCCGACGTCATCGCCGAGCTGCGCCCGCACGTCGTGGTCACCTACGACCCCGACGGCGGCTACGGCCACCCCGATCACATCCAGGCCCACCGGGTCACCACCGAGGCGATCGCCGCGGCCGCCGACCGCTGGCGGGTGCCGAAGTTCTATTGGACGGTGATGTCGGCCGCCGCGGTGACCGCCGGTGTCGCGGCGCTGGATCCCGCGGACGCCGACGACGACTGGATCTGGCCCGGCGACGGCGGCGACGCCGGCACCGTCGGCTCCGGCGAGGACTGGATCACCGCGATGATCGACGCTCCCGAGCACATCGGAGCCAAGGTCGCCGCGATCGGCGCGCACGCCACCCAGATGCAGGTCGGCCCGACCGGCCGGGCCTACTGTCTGTCCAACAAGCTCATCATGCCGGTGCTCGGCCAGGAGTATTACGTGCTGGTGTCCGGGAGTCCGGGCGCCACCGACGAAAACGGTTGGGAGAGCGACCTTCTCGCGGGTCTGGAGCTGTGACGGTCCTGGTCCTGCTGGTCCTCGACGGTGTGCTGTCGGCGATCGCCGGCGCGTTTCTGCTGCCGATCTACCTGGGTGTGGTGCCGTTCCCGATCAGCGCGGTGCTCAGCGGTCTGCTCAACGCCGCCCTGGTGTGGGCGGCCGGTCAGCACACCGGCTCACCGCGCCGGGCCGCGTGGCCGCTGTGGGCCTGGCTGGGCACCGTCGCGGTGCTGACGCTGGGCGG
>CAYPTG010000223.1:0-4400 GCA_964413455.1 uncultured Mycobacterium sp.
GTCGAGTCCGGCCCGGCCCGCTCGGTGCTCTCCAGCCCGACCCAGCCGTACACCGCCCGGCTCATCGCCGCGGTGCCGGTACCCGACCCGATTGAACAGGCCCGCCGCCGCGAGGAACGTCTGGCCGGGTGACGATGCGGCGCAGCGCAGCGAGCCGCTGAGGAGCCCGGCCAATTGGACCTGGCCCACACCGGTTGAACCGGTCAGGCGTTCATCTCGTAGGTGCCGCTGTAGGACAGCACCTCGTCGACGAACTTGTCCTCGGCTTGCGGGTCGATCACCGGCTTGCGCAGCAGAGCCAGCGCCCCACTGCTCTGCGCCTCACTGGCCGAGGCCTGGCCGTGCAGTTCCACCGCGCGGGCGTCCATGTCGTTGACGAACACCGCGAAGATCCGGTCGATGTGCGCCTCGGTGAGATCGGACAGGTCGCTGACCGAGCCGGCCCGGGTCTGGCCGTCGTCGAGGGCCAGCGCCGCGGACTCCAGAATCAGCTGGGCGTAGACGATCTGGGCGAACAGCTGACCGAGCACCTGCAGGTAGTCCAGGTCGCGCTGCTGGGCTTCGGTGGGCGGGGCGGTCATCACCAGCTGGGTGAACGCGTCGATCTGCTCGCGGAACAGCGCCACGTTGGGCAGGTGGGCGAACCGCTCGAAGGCCGGGCGCCAATCGGCGAACCCGATCGAACCGAGTCCCTTGGCCGGGCCCTGGTGGAACAGGTAGGTGTCGTCGGCGGCGTCCTGGCGGGCCGGGATCGGCGGGTAGTCCTGGGCGGCGCCGTGCGCGGCGCCGAGGTAGCGCGGCATGAACTTGAGCACCAGCGCGATGTTGACGTGCACTGTGCCTTCCAGCTTGGGCAGCGCGCGGATGTCGACGGTGGCGCGGTTGAAGTAGGTGTCGCGTTCGAAGCCGCGGGCGGCGATCACGTCCCAGAGCAGGTCGATGACCCGCTCCCCCTCGCTGGTCACCTTGGCCTTGGTGATCGGGTTGAACAGCAGGAACCGCCGGTCGTCCTCGCTGGAGCTGCGGAAGTAGTCCGCCGAGCGGGCGGCGTAGATCTTCATCGCCACCAGCCGCGCGTAGGCGTCGGCGAGCATCCGCCGGACATGCGGGAAGTCGGTGACCCGGTTTCCGTACAGGATCCGGTTGTGGGCGTGAGTGACGGCCTCGTAGAAGGAGTGCTCGGAGATGCCGATGCTGGCCCAGCCGAGGTTGACCTTGCCGACGTTGACGGTGCCCAGCGCGGCGTCGAAGGCGGGCTTGCCGACGTGCAGGATGTCGATGTCGTCCACCGGGTAGCCGTGCAGGTTGAACGCGGCGACGAACATCTGCCCGGCGACGGTGTTCTTGATCAGTTCGTAGCTCTCGTGGCTCGGGTCGATCAGGAAGAAGACGTGCTCGCCGGGGTGCTCGGGGTCGTCTTCGGCGAACTTGCCGTACACGCTGATCCGGCCGGCCGCGTTGCCGTTGCCGATGTACCACTTGCCGCCGGTGGCGGTGAAGCCACCGCCGGGGTTGCGGGTCAGGATCATGTCCGAGGAATAGATGTCGGCGCCGTGTTCGCGTTCGGAGAGACCAAAGGCGAAGATGGCGCCGTCGGCCAGCAGGTCGGCGACCTCTTTGCGGGCCGCGTCGTTGGCGCTCAGCCAGACCGGGCCCAGGCCCAGCACCGACACCTGCCAGCCGTACCAGTGCGCCAGCGAGTAGAAGCCGAGGATTTCGTTGAGCTCGTTGATCCGGGCCAGGTCCCAGCGGGCGTCGTCGGCACCGACCAACGCGCCGACTTCGGCCGGGGTGGCGAAGGTGGCGAAGATCTTCTTTTCCTTCACCAGGTCGAGGTAGTCGGTGTACCACTCGCCGGAGAAGAACTCCTCCTTGTTCTTCGCCAGGCCCTTGGCCTCGAAGAACTCGACCAGCGCCAGCAGCCGCTGACGGGTGCCCTCGTCGAACGACTTGGGGTTGTAGGTCGCGGGGTTGAACAGCAGAGACATGGGGTGTCCTCCGGGATGACAGCCGGTGTGCGGATCAGTCGGGTCGATCAGTCGGATCAAAGGGTAGCGGTGGGCCTTGGGGGTGGCGAATCGGCTCAGACCTCGACGGTCCGACGCGCCTGCAGTGACTTGCGCACCCAGGGCCAGCAGGCCACGAGCACCGACACCGAGATCAGGCTGGTCAGCACCTGGGTGCGACCGGTGGGGTCGAAGAACATCACGATGACGATTCCGATGACCGCGGCGATCACCAGCATTCCCAGCCAGGGGTGCAGCCACATCTTGAGTTCCAGCGCCGCGGTCTCGTCAGGCGTCATCGCCGAGCGCAGCTTGAGCTGGGTCGCCGCGATGAACGCGTAGACGAACAGGGCGACCAGTCCGGCAGAGTTCATGATGAAGTCGAAGATGCCGGACTCCGGCGCAAGATAGTTCACGATCACTGCGGCGTACCCACCGATCGTCGATGCCAGCACAGCCGCGACCGGCACGCCATGGGCCTGCGTGGCAACCCTCTTGGGCGCGAAGCCTTTTCCGGCCAGCGCGGCGAGCATCCGGGCCGCCGAATAGAGCCCGGAGTTCAGCACCGAGCACACCGCGGTGAGGATGACCGCGGTCATGAAGGTCTTGGCGCCGGGCAGGCCGAACAGCCCGAAGATGTAGGCGAACGGCGCGGTGTCCTTGGGGTCGGGCAGCTCGTCCCACGGCACGACGGTGGCGATGACCAGCACACCACCGACGAAGAACAGCAGGATGCGCCAGATCACGGTGTGCGTCGCCTGCCGGATTCCCTTGGCGGGGTCCACCGATTCGGCGGCGGCCATCACCGCGATCTCTGTCCCAAAGTAGCTAAAGATCACGATCGCTACCCCGGCGACGGCCGGCCACAGGCCGTGCGGGGCGAAGCCGCCGTGCGTCCACAGGTTCGGGATCGAGAAATGCGAGCGCGGCCACAGGCCCAGCGCGTAGAGCGTGCCGACGACAAGGAACACCACGATGGCGATGACTTTCACACTGGCAAGCCAGAATTCGACCTCACCGAACGAGCGCAGCGACACCAGGTTAGTGGCGGTGAACAGCAACAGCAGCAGCACCGAGAACGCCCAGGGCGCCAGCCCGGGCATCCAGCCGTGCAGGATCGCCCCGCCGACCACCGCCTCGAAGGCGATGACGCCGACCCAGAAATACCAGTACAGCCAGCCGACCAGGTAGGCAGCCCAGTCTCCGAGGCCCACCCGCGCGTACTCCATGAACGATCCGACCGTCGGCCGGGAAGCGGCCATCTCGCCGAGCATCCGCATCGCCAGGAAGACCAGCAGCCCGCCGATCATGTAGGAGATCACCGCGGCCGGGCCGACCGAACGCACCACGTTGCCGGAGCCGACGAACAAACTGGCGCCGATGATCCCGCCCAGGGTGATCATCGTGACGTGGCGTGAGCGGAGCTTCTTGGAGCCGTCGTCCATCGCGCGCACCTCCTGGATCGGGCTGGTCGGGCTGCCGGGCTTGGCCGCTGGGGTGCAGCCTACGGCCGAGCCGAACCGGGTGAGCGCTTATCGGCGGTGGCCGCATCCAGGGTCCGCTGCCGGCGTCGTGCGGGCTTGGCTCCACCGAGCGGTAGACCCGATTCGAGGCGTTGCGCCCGAGTCAGAACCGTCTCGATGACCCGCTCGGCCGGCCATCCTTGAGTGAGGCCTGAATCGAGGCCTGCGACACCGGAGCGGACGGCTGCCACGAGTTCATCGAGCGTCTGCTCCGCCGTTGCGGCCGCGATACCCATCGCCTTGGCCTCGTCGGCGAGGGCTTGTCGGTCGACCTTCGCCAGGGACTGCTGCGCGCCGATCTTTGCGCCCATGGTTCCCGACAGTCCGGGATATTCCAGCGTGCACAGCGAGTCGTACATGGGTGCCGCGGTGACGGTGCCCTCGGAGAGGACCACCGAGTAGTTCTTGCCGTGGCCGTCCTCGTCGCCGACCATCGCGCGAAACGCCACTTGCCGATAGAGGGCAAGGATTTCCCGTTCCGGGGATTCGGCGAACTCGCGCAGCACACGCGCCATCCGGTGAGACGGTCTCCCGATCAGATATTTGTCCTTCGGTCGAAGTCCAACGGCCTGGCACATGTCCTCTTGGTGCAGGCGCTGGATCGTCCCGTCGTCGCCCACGAACCGGTCGTATCGCTGTACGACGAGTACGGAACTGCCGGCTATCTGTTCGACCCACACCGGGTTGGCTGACAGTCCGCATGACCGGGAGAGAGCGAGTATCAGGGCCTCGTTCTCCGCGCTGTGCGGCCAGACCGTCGTGGGCTTCAGGATGTGGGTCGAGGGATAGCCGTCGATCGGTCGGCACCACCGACCGTCGACTCGGGTTAGCAGGAGTTTGTCTTGTGCGCCGCCGAGAGACATCCGGATTT
>CAYPTG010000224.1:0-4390 GCA_964413455.1 uncultured Mycobacterium sp.
GGGCGGCTCCGGGTTGTCTAGTCATGGTCGGGTCGGTTGCCTGGAGACCGCCGGTCGGCACTTCACCCGGCTTGCTGGTATGGCCGGGGTTCTCAGCGGCTCGCTGCGTTGCGCCGCATCGTCACCCGGCTAGCCGGTCAGGAAGCGGCGCGGACGGTGATCTCGGAGATATCGGTGCGGCTCTTCCCGTCGACCGTGCCGAGGGTGGAAATCCACACCAGCAGATTGGTGGTGGGCTGGGCCGCCGGCACCGTGATGGTGTTGTTTCCGGGGTTGAGCGCGGTCGGCCCGGTCAGCACGGTGGTCTCCTCCAGGGTGGCCGGCGTCGCCGAGGTCGCCGACCGGATCTGAACCTGGGTACCGGTGCTGGACACCGCGACCGTCACCGCCCCGACAACCGTGGGCTTCGGGAGTTGCAGCATCAGGCCGACGCCGTTCTTGAAGCCGGGGAAGGGCACCGGGTCGCTGTAGACGTCCGTCGGCCAAACCGTGTTGGGGTCGCCGTCGATGGCCAGGCCGGCCAAATCCGGCGCATCGGCACCGCCCATCGGTGAAAACACCGTCGCACCAGTGGGTTTCACCAGTGGGCCGTCGGCAGCACTCTTCGCCGACGGGGTGTTCAGACCCAACTGCTCGCCCTTGAGGGCACCGTCGCCGTCGCCGAAGATCCGGCCCAGGAAGGAGGCCAGCACCACCAGGGCGATAGCCAGGACGCCGGCGGCCACGCCGGCACCGATGAGCACGTTGCGCCGACGGTGGGCCTGTGCGGCCGGGTCCGCTTCGATCTCGGCGGCCGCGCTGCCGTCGGGCTGTGACATCGCCGACGCCCGGCGGCCCGGCGGCTGCGGCCGGGGGACTGCCGTGGTGGTCGGCTCGGGCGGTGCGACGGTGGAGTGCTCGGTGCGGTCGGCGGCCGCGGTCGCTTGGCGAAGCAGATGCAGCAGCGTGGGAGCGGTGCTGATGCCGCCGCCGCGCTCCACGGCCCGGACCGCCGCCGCGCTGATCTGGAACGGAATGGAGCTGTTGATCGTCCGTGGTTCGATCGGCTCCCCGGAGGGGCCGGTGTCGGCCGGGCGAAGCCCGCTGGGGACCCCGCTCTCCGTCAGCGGCCAGCGATCCACCAGCAACGCGTAGAGCGCCGCGCCGATCCCGCGGACGTCGGCCGCCGATGTGGCGTCGGCCATGGTGGCCGGGAAGGCCAGCGCAACGTCGCCCTCGATGCTGACTCGGATCCGGCTCGGGTGGTCGACCGAGAGTGCCACGCCGGCGCGGTGTGCTTCGTCGGCGGAGGCGGCCAGGGCCTGGATCGCCCGGGCGCCGCCCAGGGCCGACGGCGAGGTGGCGGCGACTTCCTTGAGCGAGCCGCCGCGAATCCACTCGCTGACCACCAACCCGCTGCCGTTGTCCACCGCGGTGACGTCGAGCACCCGGGCCAGCCCGGGCCGCTGGATGCGGCTGAGGTGCTGGGTGCGGGTCAGGATCTCCTCGACCTGCTCGTCGGGCAGCTTGCGGTCAGGATCGATGAAGGTCAGGGCGACCTGCCGGTCCAGCGAGGTGTCTAAAGCCTGCCAGAACTGCAGATTGGCCGGTCCGCCATGGAACACCAACAGCCGGTAGCGGCCGTTGGCGACGGTGGCACCGGGACCCAGCGGGAGTGCCCGACGGGCCTCGTGTCGGCCGGAGCGTCGGGTGGTCTCGGTGGGGGCGTCGTGGGCCGGGGTCTCCCCGGGTACATCGGGCTGGAAGTCGTCGGCCAGGCGCCGCGGAATGTGTGTCGTCGTCGGCTCGTGGGGGGTACCGGCTGGCGGGGCGGCCGTGGGGTGATCGCTCAGCTCCGGTCCTTTCCCTAGTGGAATGTCGGCCTCTGTCGATATCTCGGCGATGTGTGCCGGTTGGCCGGATATAGGGTACGTGATTGCCGCCTGCTTGGCGGATTGATGTGGGTTCGATGACGCGGTTGCATCGGCGGTGCGACGGACCAGCCGTCGCCGCACCGACTCGTAGGCCGCCACCGCATCGGGTACCCGGGCGGCCAGCATCACCGCGGCCAGGATCGGCACCATTACCGCGGCCAGGATCAGCAGCCGCAGCATCGAGCCGGCCCCGCCGTGTCGCGCGGTCAGCGCCTGGCCCAGCCCCAGCAGCCGATCGACCCCGAACGCCGCTAGTGCGGCCAGCACTGCGGCCGCCGCGGTGGCCGGGACGGTACGTGCCACGGTCGAGTCCAGCAGCCGACCCTGCGGGGGGTGCAGCGAGCGGCGCAGCAACATATGCCCGAGGATCGCGCCGGCGACGAACCCGAGGCCGTTGGCGGTGCCCAGGTAGCCGGCCACCAGCTCCTTGTCGTCGGTCAGGTGCGGGGCGGCGAGCGAGGCGATGATCTTCACCGCGGTGATCGCGACGATCAGCAGGATCGGGGTCCATGGATCGTCGCGGGCATAGAACACCCGAAGCTGCAGCAGCACCAGCGCGTAAGGGATCAGGGTGAACGCCGACAGCGCGATCGCCAGCCCGAGGTAGTGAGCGTCGACTTGGCCGAACTTCCCGTAGGCGAACAGCGCGTTGCCGATGGCCGGGCCGCCGACCGTCATGAACGCCACCGCCGGGATCAGCGTGACCATGGTGAGCCGGGTGGCCAGCGACAGATCCGCGCGCACAGCCGGGGTGTCGTCGGCGGCGGCGTTGCGGCTCAGCCGGGGCATCACCACGGTCAGGATGGTCACCCCGATCATGCCGAACGGCAGTTGCAGCACCAGCCAGGTGTAGGTGTAGATCGCCGGGCCGGATGCGGCCGCGGTGCTGGCGATCTGGGTTCCGATGACCAGGCCGATTTGGCTGATCAGCACGTAGAGCACCATCGCGGTGGCCATCGTCGCGAAGCGCTTGAGTCGGGCGTCGATACCCCACAGCGGCCGCAGGCTGATGTGCTCGCGCCGGATCGCGACCAGCAGCACCGCGGCCTGGGCCACCACCCCCAGCGTCGTCCCGATGCCGAGCACCAGCAGCTTGGCGTTACCCATCCGGACCGGGTCGACCGACAGCGGACCCGGCACGATCAGGTACAGCCCGAGCGTCGCGATCGCCACCACGTTGTTGAGCACCGGCGCCCAGGCCGGCGGCCCGAACACGTTGCGGTTGTTCAGGATCGCCATGAACACCGAGGACAGCCCGTAGAAGATCACCTGGGGCACCAGCAGGTAGGCGAACGCGGTAGTCAGTGCTTCGTTGACCTTCGGGTCCCCGCCCAGCATCAGCCGCACCAGCAGCGGCGAGGCGGCCACCGACAGGGTGGTGGTCAATAGCAGCAGGGTGGTGGCCATCGTCACCAGTCGCCGCACGAAAGCTTCGCCGCCGTCCGGATCGTCGCGCTCGGCACGGGCCAGTACCGGCACGAAGATCGCGGTGAACGTCGCCTCCAACACCAGCGCGGCGATCAGGTTCGGCAGCTGATTGGCGACGGTGAACGCGCTGGACAACGCCGCACCCAGGATCGCGGCCAGCAGCACGATCCGGACGAACCCGGTGATCCGGCTGACCAGCGTGGCCAGCGCCATCCCCCAGGACCGGGACACCACCGCGGCGTCGGACAGCTCTTCGCGCACCGGTCGGGTCTGTTGCGCCGGTGAGCTCATCGGCCCTCCCGCGGGCGTCGTTGGCGGGGACGATCCAGATCCGCCCGGTCGGGCTGGCCGCGGAAGCGATGGTAGAGCCGCCGGCCCACCAGCAGGGCCAGCACCGCCCCGCCGGCCAGGGTGATCGCGAACAGGAGTTTGCCGTAGGCGTTGGAGTGCACCGACAGCCGCACCGGTTCGCCGAGCTGCACACCGTCGGGGGTGCGCAGGGTGACGTCGACGGCAACCCGCTGGGTGAGGTGCACCTCGACGGGAACTCGCAGCGGCAGGTAGCCCGGCGGCACTTCCTGTTCGCCGATATCGGTCACCGTCATCCCCGGCGGGACGGTCATCTCCAGCCGCACCCGGATCGGGACGGTGAGGTCGTTGCGCAGCGCCAGCGGCAGGGCGCTGTGCTCGGTGGCCAGCGTGTAGGAGTCGCCCGGGCTGACGACGGTCACCGCGTGGTAGAGATCTTCGATGGTCGCCGCGACGACGGCCAGCCGTTGCCGAGCAACGTCATTGCGGGTGCTGGGCGGTTCGGTCTGACTCAGCGCGCGCAACATGTCCTCGCGCAGCGGGGCGGTGTACTGCAGTCCGGTCAAGCCGGTGCGTGGATCGTCGGTCAGTGCGGCGGTCAGCCCCGACAGCCGGTTCAGGGCGGCGCGGATGGTGTCGACGACACCGTCGTCGAAGGGGGCCGGGGACTCGGCGGGAAGTTCCGGGCCGGACTCCTCGGCCGACGGTACGGCTTTGGCTTCGGAGATCACCGCCGCCAG
>CAYPTG010000225.1:0-4377 GCA_964413455.1 uncultured Mycobacterium sp.
CTGGTCGGGGGCTCCGCGCCGCGCCAGCCGGGCGTCGATCTCGGGCAACTGGGTCAGCGGGCTGGCCACCAGCTTCGCCAGGTCGCCGTAGTGGCCCAGCGCGCGTCTGGTCAGCCGCGTAAAGGTCTCGTCGTCGACGTCGTCCAGCGGGCTTGGCGAACGCAGCGGCAACGCCGCTTCGGTGGTGCGCAACGCGGCGCGATCGGCCCGCAACCGCGGTGAACGGGAGAACGCGACGCGGTCCAGCAGCCCGGCGAGCGGGTCGGCAAGCACTGTCACGGCGATCGCGAACGCCACGGTGCTGAACACCAATGCGGTGAGCACCACCTGGCTTTGCCCGCCCACCTCGAACATCGCCATCCCGATCAGCAACTGTCCGCCGAACAGCGTCGCCGCCAGGAGCGAGCCGATGAATGACCGCAGCATCGCCGCCCGCAGCGCCTGACCCTCGTCGAAGGCATCCCATAGCGCCACGGCGATACCGAGCAGGAGCACGTCAAAGCCGGTCGAGGCGAGCGCTAACCAACTCGACACCAGTCCGAGCGGAATGATCAGGATGGCGTTGGCCAGCGCGAAGAACAGCGTGGCGACGGCTACCACGCCGGCCACCCGGGCCGGCTGGTCGGGCCGGCGCACCGCGGCGACCATCGCGCCGAGCGTGGATGCCGAGATCACCGCGAACATCACCCAATGCCCGAGGCGCAGGGGACCGTCGACACCGCCGGCCAATTTGGCGCCGAACAACACGCCGGCACCCACCAGCGTGACCAGCGTCAGCTCGCGGGTCCGGCCCCGCGCGGTGTCAGCCGGCCGGGCGAGCTCCAGCACCACGGCGAACCAGGCGATCGCCGGCACGCCGACCAGATAGATCTCGATGCGGCTCAACGCCTCGGCGTGCGCCACGTCAACGGTGCGCACCGCGTCCAGCGCGACGACCAGGGCAAAGCCACACAGCCCGATGGCGGCAAGGACCAGCACCGGTTTGCGGGGGTCACGGGCGACCAGATACAGGCCCATCCACCACGCCAACGCGAACACCAGCGCCGACAGCGCGACCATGTTCAGCTCCCGAAACGCCTGTGCCGGCGGCTGAAGTCGCGCAGCGCACGCAGGAAGTCGACATGCCGGAACGCCGGCCAGTGCGCCTCGGTGAACCACATCTCCGAATAGGCGCTCTGCCACAGCAAAAAGCCGCTGAGCCGCTGCTCCCCCGAGGTCCGGATGACCAGATCGGGGTCGGGTTGCCCGGAGGTGTAGAGGTTCTCCGAGATGCCGTCGACGGTGACCGACTCGATCATCTGCTCGGGGGTGGCGCCGTCGGCCGCCTGCTTGGCCAGCAGGGTGCGCACCGCGTTGACGATCTCCTGACGCCCGCCGTAGCCGACGGCGACGTTGACGTGGAACGAGCCGGTGGGTGCGGTGGCCGCCGCGGCGTCGACGGCGTCACGCACCCGGCGGGCCTGGTCGGCGCCGATCAGTTCCAGATCGCCCACCGCCCGCACACTCCACCGGTTGACCGGCGCGCAGATCTCCTCCACAACGTCGGTGATGATCTCGATCAGTTCGGCCAGCTCGCGGTGATCGCGCTGCAGGTTCTCCGTGGACAGCAGGTAGACGGTGGCCATCTCGATGCCGGCGGCCGCGCACCAGCGCAGCATCTCGGCGATCTTGGCCGCCCCCATCCGGTAGCCGTAGCTGACGTCGGGGTAACCAGCGTCACGTGCCCACCGTCGGTTACCGTCACACAGCACCGCGATATGCCGCGGAAGTGCGGCTTTCGGGTTCGCGAGCTCATGTCGCAGGCGCATCTCGTAGAGCCGGTAGGCCGGCTCCTTGAGGCGCGCCGGAATGATCTCCACGGCAATCCAGACTACTGTGACCACCGGGGAGCACGGCAGGCGAACGCCACCCCGACCCGCCGGAGGTGAGCATGACTCCAGGTACCGACACCGATCCCGAACGCACCCGGGGTCCCGGCGTCGACCGGGCCGTCGATCAGGCCGAGGACTTTCCGGAAGCCGTGGTCGACGGCGTCAGCCAATTCCTGGGCAAGCCGCGAGCGCGGGGCTGGATCCACGTCTGCGCCGCGATCGTCGCGGCGGTCGCCGGCGCGTCACTGGTGTCGGTGTCCTGGGCCGGGGATTCCACCCGGGCCGGCATCTCCACCCTGATCTACACGCTGACCATCGTGGCGATGTTCACCGTCAGCGGCACCTACCACCGGGTGAACTGGAAGTCGGAGACCGCGCACAAATGGATGAAGCGGCTCGACCATTCGATGATCTTCATCTTCATCGCCGGCAGCTACACCCCGTTCGCGCTGCTGGCGCTGCCGAAACGCGACGGCTGGACGCTGTTCTGGATCGTCTGGGGCGGGGCGGCGGCCGGGGTGCTGCTCAAGATGTGCTGGCCGACGGCACCGCGCTGGGTGGGGGTGCCGCTGTATCTGCTGCTGGGCTGGATCGCGGTGTGGTTCATCGGGCCGATCATGCAGGGCGCCGGGGTGGCGGCGGTGGTGCTGTTGATCGTCGGCGGGGTGCTCTACAGCGTGGGCGGGGTGCTGTATGCGCTGAAGTGGCCCAACCCGTGGCCGCGGACGTTCGGCCACCACGAGTTCTTCCACGCCTGCACCGCGGTGGCCGCGATCTGCCACTACATCGCGATCTGGTTTGCGGTGTTCTGAGCCAGCTCGTCCACGCTGGTCACCGGAAGGTCGCAGGTCTGGCCGCGGCACAGGTAGGCGGCGTCGCGGCCGCGCACCCGGTCGCGTCCGACCAGCAGCGGCATGCTGTCGACCGGCCCGCCGACCACGACGGCCCCGCCGGGCGCCAGCCGCCGGGCGGCGGCCAGCAACTCGGAGTCCGGGCCGGCGATGGCGACCGCGATCTGCAGCGGGCCGGCCACCGCGGCTTCGGCGACGGCCAGCCAATGCCCGGCCGAGCGAGGCGCGCGGGCCAGCAGCACCGAATGGGCGGCCAGCGTCTCACCGGCGGCCTGACGGTAGCGGGCGGCAGAGTCGGCGTCGACCAGATGCGCCGCGGTGAGCAGCGCCTCGGCGATGGACGACGCCCCCGACGGGGTGGCGCCGTCGACCGGGTCGGCGGGGCGGACCATCAGCCGTTCGGCGTCATCGGCGGTGTCGAACCAGCGCCCAGGAGCCTGCGGGTCGGCGAAGTGGTCCAAGGCCAGGTCGAGCAGCGCGACGGCGTGCCGCAGCCAGTGCTGCTCGCCGGTCAGCTGGTGCAGCGCCAGCAGCCCGGTGGCCAGCATGGCGTGGTCCTCCAGGATGGCCGGGCTGGCGCCGACCCGGCCGCCGAGGCTGGCCCGACGCAGCCGGCCGTCGACCAGGTGCCGCTCGACGATCGCCTGGGCGCACCGGACGGCCGCGTCCGACAGCCGCGAATCGTCCAGTGCCACAGCGGCTTCGGCCAGCGCGGTGATCGCCAGCCCGTTCCAGGCCGTCACCACCTTGTCGTCGCGGGCCGGTTGCGGGCGAGCCGCCCGGGCCGCCAGCAGCGCCGCGCGCACCCGGGCGAAGCGGTCCGGGTCGTCGGGGTCGGCGGGCAGCTGCAGCACCGAGGCGCCGTGCTCGAACGTTCCGGCTTCGGTGACCCCGAAAACCGTTGCCGCCCAGGCACCGTCGTCGTCACCGAGAACGTCGCGCAGCTGCTCGGGGGTCCATACGTAGCTGGATCCCTCGACCCCGGCGGCGTCAGCGTCCAGCGATGAGGTGAACACGTCGCTGTCGGCGAGGTCGTCGAGCAGGAACGCCGCCGTCTCAGCGGTCACCTTGGCCGCCAACGGATCCGCGGTGCGCCGGAACCAGTGCGCGTAGACCCGCAGCAGCAGTGCGTTGTCGTACAGCATCTTTTCGAAGTGCGGCACCACCCAGTCCGGGTCGACGCTGTAGCGGGCGAAGCCGCCGGCCAGTTGGTCGTAGATGCCGCCGCGGGCCATTGCCGCGCCGGTGCGGCGCACCGCGCCCAACGGCACCGCCGAGCCGGTGCGCTCGTAGTTGCGCAGAAGTGCTTCCAGCAGTGCCGACGGCGGGAACTTCGGTGCCGGGCCGAAGCCGCCGCGGGCCTGGTCCTCGTCACGTAACACGGCGGCCACCGCCTGGCCGCACAGCTCCGCGCTCAGCTGCGGACCTCCGCCGGGCAGGCCGGCCGACATCCGCCGCAGCTGCCCGGCGATCTGCTCGGAGGCCTGCTCGACCTCGCCGCGGCGATCCTGCCAGGTCTGCGTCACCGCCGAAAGCAGTTGCAGGAACTGAGGTTTGGGGAAATAGGTGCCGCAGAAGAATGGGCGGCCGTTCGGAGTAAGGAAACAGGTCATCGGCCAGCCGCCGTGCCCGGTCATCGCCACGGTGGCGTTCAT
>CAYPTG010000226.1:0-4305 GCA_964413455.1 uncultured Mycobacterium sp.
CGTGATTTCTCGGTAGAGCGGATATGGGCGGCCCACACGGGCCTCGGGACGCAGGCGCATCCGGGGTGGCGTTGGAACGGGTGGACTTTCGGCCACACCTTCCCCTCCCGCCACCACCAGGTGCAGAGCTGGCAGGGGTCGGCGTCCATGTGCCTCGTCCAGCCCTCCACCAGGGAACTGGCGGCCAGGTGCTGCTGGTAGGTGTCCGAGGCGGTCTTGAGGGGTTCGGCGCGGAACAGCCGGCCGATGATGTCCTCGGGCACCGGGGATGCGTTGGCGACCTTCAGGACGGTGGTGGCGGCCTTGGCCAGCCGGTCAACATCGCTGTCGGGCAAGGCGATCCGGCCAGTGGGGATGACTACCCCGGCGGCGATGCTGGCCTGAGCAGCCCAGGCGGTCGCCGCCAACGCAGCGGCCCGACCGGAGTAGGTGGCCAGCACAGCGGCCAGGGTGGCGGCCAGCAGGTCATCACCGAGCTGTTCGGCCTGCCAGAACAGTTGAAGGGCAGCGGATTCGGACTCGGCGGCCAGGTCCAGGATGGCCAGCTGGTACGGGGTGAGGGTCGCGTTTGAAACGCGGCCATGGTGACCAGCCTTTTTGCCGGCGGCGGCAATCTCGTCCATCTAGTTCACCAGCTTTCCGAGGTCGATGGCCTGGGCGTCGAGGGCCTCGGCGCGGCGGGCGGCCCGAATCTCGACGATCTCGTCGTCGGTGTAGCCCAGGCGCTTAAGCGCGTAGGTGACGGGCAGCACCCCGGCCTGTACGAGCTTGACCACCGCGTCGGCCTCGGCCGCCACCGAGCGGGTGGAGGGGTCCGCCCAGGTGACTTGCACGTCGACCTGTAGCGGGTCGGCGCCGTCGCGCACCCCGACGATCAGCCGGGCTACGTCCTCCCAGCTGCGCCCGAACTGGGCTTGTCTGGCCTCGGCGCGGGCGGTCAGGCTGGCTTCGGCGGCCCGGATCGCATCGGCGCTGGCCGGGTTGTCGTGGGTGACCCCTAGCATGTGCGCGGGCAGCCCCGACACCGCCGACAGTTGGCGGGTGATCACGTCGACGGCGCGTTCGTAGCCGGCGAGGTCGGCGGCGTCGAGCTGCCCGAACTTCGCGTTCTCGGCTTCGGCGATCATCATCTTGTCGGACTCCCCGAACGGGTTGATCGCCTCGGTGTCGCCGGTGGGCTGGCCGTCCTGGTCGAGTACGTCGGTCTCTTCCAACTCGATGCCGGTGGCGAACCGGCGGGGCCGGGCCGCGTTCTCGCTGCTGACCAGGATGTCGGCCAGCAGCTTGTTCAACGCATCGACCAGCGGCACCATGTCGTCAATCTCGGAGACCCCCTCGTCGAGCACCCGGTCGGTGTTCAACAAGCGCACGACGGGCACCACCCCGAGCGGGTTGGCGATCTCGTCGATGGTCTGGAATCCGGCCGTCGTCGCGCCGGTCTGATTAGCCCGGTACCGGGTGATCCGATCCGGCTGATAGACGACGGCGTGCGTGCTCTTCCCGTCTTCCCACCGCTTGATAGCCGCCGTCAACCGGCGCGTACCGGCGTCGCGCAAGGCCACCATCTGATGCGCGGACTCGACGGTGGCCAGCGGCCGGCCGTCCTGCCCGGCCCACACGATCACGTAGCCCTGGCCCAGCAGCAGGGCCTCGCGGTGCGCGACCCGCGACAGCTCGTCGAAGTCGTTGCGCAGCCAGTCGGTCCAGATGTCGGCGCCGGTGAACCCGGTGACGCGCAGCCGCTCGGCCAGCGCGGTGATGGCCAGCCTCGGTAGGTTGGCGTTGATCCGGGCGAACCGGTCCCCCAACTGCTCCCGGGCCTCCGGCGCCAAGAATGAAAGCGGTTGGCGGCCTTGGTAATACTGCTCCAACATGTGGTAGCGGGGCTGCTGCTCATCGAGCCGTTGCAGCAGCGTTTGCAGGGTGTCGTTCATCGTTTGAAGCTCCTTGTTCGTTTGTTCTTCTTGGTTGTTGATCTCCATACGGAGCGGGAGTGCGCCATGAGCAGCGCGGCGGCCAGGTCGATCCGCTGCCGCGAACCGCGCTTGGCCTTGTCCAGACGGATGCCCTTGGCGTCCTCGCGCACAACGGCATTGGCGACGTGGCGGGCCAGCCGGGAGTCCCCCGAGTGGGTCAACTCCCCGCCGATGACCGCCCGGTACAGATCGGTGGTGGCCGGGGTGATACGGGCCGGTGACCACGGAAACGCGGTGACCGGAATCCGCTCGGCCTCAAGGGTTTGCATCACCATCGCGTACCGGAACGGGTCGAATACCACCTCGGCGACCTTGAACCGTCCGCACGCCTTGCGGATCTCGGCCATCACGTCGTGCAGCGGCACCGTCCAGTCCTCGGCGCCCTCCGGCGGCTCCCAGCAGCCCAGCACGTCCACGTGCGGTGTGGTCGAAACGGTCGCCACCACCAGCGCCGTGCTGTCGGAGTTGTAGCTGCCGTCGCAGGCGATCACCACATGCGATCCATCGGGCACCTGTTGGCCGGTCGACAGGCCATCCCACACCCCGGGCGGCAGCCACGAACCGGCCGCCGAGACCCGCTGATTGAGATGGAACCGCCGAAACGCAGCCTCGCGGGTCGTCCCCAACACCGTGGCCAAATGCTCCGGGTCCAAGGTGTCCCCCAGCATCGGGTTCGCCGCCGCCCACCCGGCCCGGTCATGCAGATCGCAGTCGACCGGGGCGGTGAACTCCCGGAACGCAAACGCCGGATCGTTCCCGTATCGGCCGTGCTCGACCAGCCGGGCCATCAGGTTGTCCGGGTCATCCCCGCATTCGGTGGACAGGCCCAGCGTCAACGGCCGTGCCCGGGTGCCCCCGGCCAACGCCAACGCATCCCAGGTGTCGGCATCGGTGACGTGCACCTCGTCGATGAGGCTCACGCTCGGGTTGCGGCCCTGAATGTTGCGCGGGTTGGCCGGCAACGGTTCCAGCACCGAATCCGAGTCCGGGTGATAGATGCGGTCCTGAAACACCTGGACCACACCCGACATCGGTTCGTCGAGTTCCACCATCCGCCGGGCCACCCGAAAGATCACCTCGGCGGTCCGCTGATCCGAGGACGCCAGCAGAACCTCGGCGGACTCCTCGCCATCGGCCAGCAAGTGGTACAGCGCGATACTCGCCCCGAGCAGGCTCTTGCCGTTCTTGCGGGCCACCGACAGCAGCCCTTGCCGCGGACGCGGATCACGGTCATACAGATCAGCGAGGAACTGTTTCTGCCACGGCCGCAACCGAATCAACTCACCGGCCGGGTTCCCGGCGCCGCCCTTGACCACCCGGCAATAGGTCTCGATGAACGCCACCACCCTGGCCGAACCACCCGCAGGCAGCTCGTCTAGGGGCAGCGGGGCACCCTTCGGGGCGGCTTTAGGACCGGCGCGCAACATACCCCCCGGTGTGTAACTGGGAAGATGCCTTGCCGTAGGCCGGGGAAGCTACCCCCTCGGGGCTCCCCCCCAGGGCCTGAACGGCTTGCTGGGCGGCGTTGACGCGCTCCCGACCCTTCCGGGTGGGTTTGCGGGCGTAGGTCGCTTGCAGGCGCGTGAGCACCTGGCGGGCTTCGTCGGTGGTGTAGGTGTTGCCGCGTCGGCCGTTGCAGGACTTGCAGAGCACCCGGCAGTTCTCGACGGCGTAGGCCAGCTCGGTGGTGATGCTGACGGGGATGACGTGGTCGAGAGTCAGTGCATCGGTGGTGCCGCACCATTCGCAGGACGGGGAGGCCTTGCGGAGCCGCTGCGACAGGTTCTTCCAGCGGGTGGTGTTGGAGTGCACGTGGGTGCGGTCCTTGCCTGGCTTGGCGGGCCGGCAGGCGGGGCAGCGGCTGGCGGTGGTGGGTTCACCGCAGCCCAGGCACGGGCGCATCATGTGGGGTTCTCCTCGCCTCGGTGGAGGTTGGCGACGACGGCCTGCATGTCCTCGAAGGTGAGTTGCCGGTACTGCTCGACGGCCAGGGTGAGGTTGTTCATCACCGTGCGGGGCAACAGGATTTGGAAGACGCCGAGGTTGGTGGTGTCGATGATCAGGTTGGGGATGACGTGGCGGCCGTCGCCTGCGGCGGTGAGGGCGATGTGGGCCGAGGTGGCGGTGGTGGTAACGCGGTCCTCGGGCAGGCCGAGAGGCCCGTACTCGGGGGTAGGGATGTCGGTCATGCGGTCTCTCCTTTTGTTTGCTGGGTGGTGCGGTATTTGCCGCGTGTGCGTTGCCGACGTTTCTTCGGTTCGGGGTCCAACGTTGGACCTTGGTCCAACCCAAGTTTTGGGTGGTGAAGTGGGTTGGACCTGGGGTCCAA
>CAYPTG010000227.1:0-4297 GCA_964413455.1 uncultured Mycobacterium sp.
GCACATGCGCCGGCACGATCGGCTCCAGCGCCCGGCGCAGCGCGTACTTGGTGGTCGTTCGGGTGATCTTCTGGTCGTAGGGCAGTCGCGAGGCGACCGCGAAAACCTCGGGGTCCAGGAACGGCACCCGCAGCTCCAGCGAGTTGGCCATCGTCATCTTGTCGGCCTTGACCAAGATGTCCCCGCGCAGCCAGGTGAACAGGTCGATGTGCTGCATCCGGGCCACCGGATCCCAGCCGGCCGACTCGGCGTAGACCGTCGCGGTGACATCGGTGTGGGTCCAGCCCGGGTCGAACCCGTGCAGCACCGCACGCAGCTGCTCATCGGAGAAGCTGCGTGCGTTCCCGTAGTAGCGGTCCTCAAGTCGTAGCGAGCCGCGGTGCAGCAGGCTCTTGCCGCGCATCCCCTCAGGCAGCGGCCGCGACGCCTTGCCCAGCGACTTGCGCACCCCCCGGGGCAGATAATCGAAAGCTTTGAGCGACAACGGCTCCCGATAGATCGTGTAGCCGCCGAAGAGTTCGTCGGCTCCCTCCCCGGACAACACGACCTTGACGTGTTTGCGCGCCTCCCGGGCGATGAAGAACAGCGGCACCAGCGCCGGGTCGGCCACCGGCTCGTCGAGATACCAGACGATCTCCGGCAGCGCGGCGACGAACTCCGACTGGCTGACCACCTTGGCGATGTGCCGGGCCCCGATGGCTTCGGCGGAGGCCACCGCCACGTCGACCTCCGAAAAGCCTTCCCGCTCAAAGCCGGTGGTGAAGGTGATCAACCGAGGGTTGTGCCGGATAGCCAGCGCCGCGATGGCCGTGGAGTCGATGCCCCCGGACAAAAACGCCCCAACGGTGACGTCGGCGCGCATGTGCTTGGCCACCGAATCTTCGAGCACCGCGGTGATCTCGTCGTAGCGGGCCTGTTCGGTGCCGGCCCGGAACGGCACGGCGGCAAAGCGCGGGCGGAAGTATCGGGTGACCAACGGATCGTGGCCGGGCCGGATCACCGCGTAGCAGCCGGACTCCAGCCGGCGGATGCCGCGCTGCAGTGTCTCGGGCTCCGGCACATATTGCAGCACCGTGTAGTGCTGCAACGCCCGGCGGTCGATCTCGGTGTCGCACCCCAGAATGTCGGCCAGGCCGAGCAGACACTTTTTCTCGCTGCCGACCGCGGTGCCGCCCGGGCCGGTGGCCATGAACAGCGGCTTGATCCCGAACGGGTCACGCGCGCAGAATAATTCGCGCGCCACGGTGTCCCACAGGGCGAAGGCGAACATGCCGCGCAGCCGGGCCAGCGCCTCGGTGCCCCAGTAGTGGTAGGCCGCGACGATCGCCTCGCCGTCACCGTCGGTGGCGAACCGGGCGCCGAACTGCGCGCTGAGCTCTTCGCGTAGCTCCAGATAGTTGTAGATCTCGCCGTTGAACACCAGGACGTAGCGGTCGGGCTCTTCCGGCGGCCCCCAGCGCAGCGGCTGATGGGAGTGCGCGATATCGATGATGGAGAGCCGGTTGAAGCCCAGCACCACGTTCTCATCGTCGGTCCAGGTTCCCGGCTCGTCGGGGCCTCGGTGTCGCCTCAGATGCGACGCGCCGGCCACAGCGTCGACGGTGTCGTCGGTGACGGCGCCGGCCGCGTGTCCCACCAGGGCAAGCAGTCCGCACATCCGGCCAAGTATGCCCGAACCCGGGGCGGTGGCCGAAACGGCATCCGGGGCGAATCGCCAGGTGTGTCTGCCTGCTGTTCATTGGTGGTCTACGCTGCGTAGTATTCGAGTGGCGATGCGCGTTCGGGTGACCCGATATACCGGGTTGCGCGGGGTGTTGGCCCAGCTTGTGACACAGGAGGCGGCGCAGTGACAGCACGCGGGCGTGGCGGTACAACAACCCGCTCCCAGCGGCGACGGACGGTGGCGTTGACCGCTGCTTTCGGCGGGCTGGCACTGATGCTCAGCGGATGCACTTTCCGCGAGGCGATGGCGCTGGGCTGGCCCAAGGGCATCACCCCCGAAGCCCACTCCATGCATAACCTGTGGGTGAATTCGGTGATCGCCGCGCTGGTGATCGGCGTGATCGTCTGGGCGCTGATGTTCTGGTGCGCTGCCGCCTTCCGGCGCAAGAAGGGCGATGCCGACCAAGAACTGCCCCGCCAGTTCGGCTACAACATGCCGCTGGAGCTGGTCCTGACGGTGATCCCCTTCCTGATCATCTCGGTGCTCTTCTACTTCACCATCGTCGTCCAGGAGAAGGTTCTGCATAAGGACCCCAACCCCGAGGTCGTGGTGGACATCACCGCCTTCCAGTGGAACTGGAAGTTCGGCTACCAGAAGGTCGCCTTCAAGGACGGCTCGTTCAACTACGACGGCGCCGACCCGGCCCGCAAGGCCTCGATGATCTCCAAGCCCGAAGGTAAGAACGCACACGGCGAGGAGCTGGTCGGCGCTATCCGCGGCACCAACCCGGAGGACCGCTCGTACCTCAACTTCGACAAGATCGAGACCGTCGGGACCAGCAACGAGATCCCGGTGCTGGTGCTTCCGGCCGGCAAGCGCATCGAGTTCCAGCAGGCCTCGGCCGACGTCATCCACTCCTTCTGGGTGCCGGACTTCCTGTTCAAGCGGGATGTCTTCCCGGACCCGAAGGCAAACCACTCCGAACACATCTGGCAGGTCGAGCAGATCAACGAGACCGGGGCCTTCGTCGGGCGGTGCGCGGAAATGTGCGGCACCTACCACTCGATGATGAACTTCGAGGTCCGGGTGGTTTCGCCGGCGGACTTCAAGACTTATCTGGAAGCCCGGTCCGCCGGAAAGAACAACGCAGAGGCGCTGCAAGCCATCAACCAGTCGCCGGTAGCCGTCACCACCCACCCGTTCGACACCCGCCGCGGCGAACAGGTGATCCCCAAGGTCGCCGCGCAGGCGAGCAAGTAGGCACAGGGAAGTAGGAAAGACTCCGCCATGCATATCGAAGCCAGGCTTTTCGAGATCCTGACCGGATTCTTCATCCTTGCCGCCATCGTCTACGGCACCACGACCGCGCTGTTCCAGTACGGCGGAATCGAGTGGGCCGGAACCACCGCTTTGGTGCTGACCGCCGGGTTGTCGCTGATCATCGGCACGTTCTTCCGGTTCGTGGCCCGCCGGGTCGACACCCGCCCGGAAGACTACGAGGACGCCGACATCGCCGACGGCGCCGGCGAACTCGGCTTCTTCTCGCCGCATAGCTGGTGGCCGATCCTGATCGCCCTGGCGTTCTCCACCGCGGCCATCGGTGCGGCCTTCTGGCTGCCCTGGCTGATCGCCGCCGGCATCGTCATGGTGCTGGGCGCGGTGTGCGGTCTGGTCTTCGAGTACTACATCGGACCCGAGAAGCACTGAGCGTCACCACGCCCCCGACCGACCTCCCAGCCCACAGGCACCGATGAGCGGGCCGAATCCGCCGGACGATGAGCCGTTGGACCAGTCGGCGCAGGATCCGGAGGAACTGACCGACACCGGTTTCTCCCGTGCCTACTCGGCCCCGGAGTCCGAGCAATACACCATCGGGCCGTACCTTCCGGCCGAGCTTGACGCCCACGATTACGACCGTTACTACCGGGCTAGTGGTGCTGGTGCCGGGGAGGACGAGCTGGCGCCGCCGAAGTGGCCGTGGGTGGTCGGAGTGACCGCGATCATCGCCGCGATCGCCCTGGTGGTGTCGGTGTCGTTGCTGGTCACCAACTCCGACACCAAGAAGGTGGCCAGCCCGACCACCACCACGACCGTCAAGCCGCCGGTACAGGACGAGATCACCAAGACGACCACACCGGCGCCACCGCCACCTCCGCCGCCGGCGCCCAGCGAGGCACCGCCACCGGAGGCCCCGCCGCCTCCGGAGACCGAAACCGTTACCGTCACCCCGGAGGCGCCGCCACCACCACCGGCCCCGGACGCCCCGCACGAGCCTCCGCCGCCAGCACCCACCGCCGCGCCCCCGCCGCCACCGCCGGCGCCGAGCGCCCAGGCTGGGCCGCGGCAGGTGACCTACACCATCACCGGGACGAAAGCCCCCGGCGACATCATCACGGTGACCTACGTCGATGCCGCCGGGCGTCGGCGCACCCAGCGCAACGTCTACATTCCGTGGTCACTGACCGTCACGCCGATCTCACAGTCCGACGTCGGCTCGGTGCAGGCATCCAGCCTGTTTCTGGTCAGCAGGCTGAACTGCTCTATCACTACCAGCGACGGGACGGTGCTCTCATCGAATCAGAACAACGCCGCGCAGACGAGCTGCTGATGGCCTCACACCCGATGGCCTCAGAC
>CAYPTG010000228.1:0-4258 GCA_964413455.1 uncultured Mycobacterium sp.
TCGCAACACCTCAATTCAGAAGATGTGTTGCATCCACCGCATGAAACCGCCGGCTCGCATCGTCCACAGGGCACACGTTCGGCGGGCCGGCACGCCACTTTGTGAGGTCAGCTCTCAGCCGAGGTTCGTCGAGGTCCCAGTAACTGTGTTCGCGACCGTCCAGCAGCACCACCGGAAGACGGTCCCCGAATTCGGCCCGCAAGGCGGCATCACCGGCGGCCGCGGCCTCGTCGACATCGGTGTCGGACAGCGTGAAATCGAGTTCGGCGGCCAACTCGGCCAGCCGCCGGTACACCCGCTCGCACAGGCAGCATCCGGCGCGGGTGAGCAGTTCGACATGTGGGCGGCTCATCGGGCCTAGTGTCGCACCGCGACTAATCCGACAACGTCGCACCGCGACCGATCCGACCCCGTGTCGCACCCGTCGATAGGGTGGATGTTGTGGACGGGTTGCCGGATCTGACTGCTGCGGCGTTCTTTGACGTCGACAACACTTTGGTGCAGGGCTCCTCGCTGGTGCACTTCGGCCGGGGCCTGGCCGCCCGCAAGTACTTCCGGTACAGCGAGGTGTGGAAGTTCATCTACGCCCAGGCGAAGTTCCAGATCACCGGCAAGGAGAACAGCAACGACGTCGCCGAGGGCCGTCGCAAGGCGCTGGCGTTCATCGAGGGCCGCAGCACCGCCGAGCTCACCGCGCTGGGCGAGGAGATCTACGACGAGATCATCGCCGACAAGATCTGGTCGGGCACCCGGGCGCTGGCCCAGATGCATCTGGACGCCGGCCAGCAGGTGTGGCTGGTCACCGCGACGCCGCAGGAACTGGCCGAGATCATCGCCCGACGGCTCGGGCTGACCGGGGCGCTGGGCACCGTCGCCGAATCGGTGGACGGGGTGTTCACCGGCCGGCTGGTCGGCGAGATCCTGCACGGCCCGGGTAAGGCGCACGCGGTGCGGGCACTGGCCGTCCGGGAGGGCCTTGACCTCAAGCGCTGCACCGCCTACTCCGACAGCATCAACGATGTGCCGATGCTGTCGCTGGTGGGCACCGCCGTCGCCATCAACCCCGATGCGGACTTGCGCGATGTGGCCCGCCAAAGAGGTTGGGAGAGGAAGGATTTCCGCACCGCACGCAAGGCCGCCAAGATCGGCGTCCCCTCGGCGCTGGTGATCGGTGTAGTCGGCGGAGCGGTGGCCGCCACGGTATCCCGACGGCACGAGAACGATTCCAGCGCCTAGCGTCGAGTCGCGCGACAATCGGGGCGAGTCGATGGATACCCCCTTGATAGGCTGCGCCGATGTCTTTCGCCAGCGACATCATCGGCACCCACTACCGCTACCCGGACTACTACCTGGTCGGCCGGGAGAAGATCCGGGAGTACGCCACGGCGATCCAGTCCGACGATCCGTTGCACTACAGCGAGGAGGCGGCCCAAGCCGCCGGATACCCGAACGTCGTCGCACCGCTGACCTTCATCGCGATCCCGGGCCGGCAGGTGCAGCTGGACATCTTCCGCAACTTCGACGTCGGCATCAACCTGGCCCGGGTGATCCACCGCGATCAGAAGATCACCTATCACCGGCCGATCTGCGCCGGCGACAAGCTCTACTTCGACTCCTGGCTGGACTCGGTGATCGAGTCGCACGGCACGGTCATCAGTGAGTTGCGCAGCGAGGTCACCGACGCCGACGGTCAGCCGGTGATGACGACGGTGGTCACCATGATCGGCGAGGCCGAAGGCGACGAGGAAACCAACGCGCAGGTGGCCGCCATCGCGGCCGCCGCACTGGGCCGCAAAGGCTAGCCGGGTGACGATGCGGCGCAGCGCAGTGAGCCGCTGAGGAGCCCGGCAATAGGAACTAGCCCAGGAACGTATTCTGCCGCTGGCTGAGCAGCCCGAACAGCGTCTGCTGGATGGTCTCGCGCACCTGATCGGTGATCTCGAAGGTGACCATCGGGTCATCGGCGGCGTGGTCGTCGTAGCCGCTGGTGTCGATCGGCGCGCCGAAGGCGATATGCCATTTGGACGGCAGCGGCACCAGCCCGGCCGGCCCGGCGAACGGGAACAGCGGGGTGATCGGGAAGTACGGCAGCCCCAGCACCCGGGCCAGCAGCTTCACATCGGCCAGCATCGGGTAGATCTCCTCGGACCCGACGATCGAGCACGGGATAATCGGCGCCTTGGCCCGCAACGCCGCCGCGACGAACCCGCCCCGACCGAACCGCTGCAGTTTGTAGCGGTCCCGGAACGGCTTGCCCAGCCCCTTGTAGCCCTCGGGGAACACCGCGGTCAGCTCGCCGGCGGCCAGCAGCCGGTTGGCGTCCACCGAGCAGGCCATGGTGTGGCCCGCCTTGCGGGCCACCGGACCCACCACCGGCATGTCGAACACCAGGTCGGCGGCCAGCAATCGCAGGTTGCGGTGCGCCGGGTGGTGGTCGCGCACCGCGACCGACAGCATCGGACCGTCGAACGGCAGGGTGCCGGCGTGGTTGGCGACCACCAGCCCCGGACCGCTGACCGGCAGGTTCTCCAGCCCGCTGACCTCGACCCGGAACCATTTGTCGTAGAAGAACCGCAGCATCGGCAGCACCACGGCCTCGTTGTACTGCGGGTCGAAACCGAACTCGTCGACGGTGTAGTCCCCGGACAGCCGTCTGCGCAAGAAGTCGGCCGCCCCGGCAATCCGGGATACCAGGTCGCCGGGTGACTGTTCCGCGCCGGAATGCTGATCGAGTTCCCGGACGACCGCTTGCGCGTTCTCGGTCTCGGCGGTCGGCGGCGCGCTAGCCGACGGATGCCGACGGGCCGCACCTGCCCGCTGGGCGGCGCGCACACCACGGCCGGAATCGGCATGCAGCGGAATGACTTTCGCCTTGCCACCAGTCACAATTACACCCCCAGCCTCTCTAGTACGCCGCCCCACCGTCGCGCCAACTGCAGCGCCCGATCCTCTGCTGAGCGTACCCAGGCCGGGTCGAGAATGGGAGTCAGCCCCCGGCCCCGGACGAAGTCGTCGAAGGCCTCCATGGTCGTCCACTTCGGTGCGAAGCCCAGTTCAGTGCGCATCCGGGTGGTGTCCATCACCCGTCCGTAGCTCAGGTAGTCGACCTGATCGCGGTTGATCTCACTGTGCATCGTGGCCTTGCCCACCGAGTCGGCCACCCGCACCCCGAAGGTCGGCACCGGCAGCGCCACCCGGCCGGCCCGGCGGATCGCTTGGGACATCATGATGATGCCGTCGGCGCCGATGTTAAAGGTTCCGGCCCGCCCGACCATGGTGGCCCGCTCCAACGCACCAAGCGCATCCTGCTCGTGCAGCAGCTGCAGCCGGGCGTCGTGGCCCAGCACCGTCGGCACCACCGGCGAGGACAGGTAGCGGGCCAGCGCGGTGTCCATCGCCGGCCCGATCATGTTGGCCAGCCGCAGGATGGTGACGGCGATATCGGGCCGACGTCGGCCCAGGCCGCGGGCGTAACCCTCGATGTCGGTGCTGTCGTGGGCGAAACCCTCGCCGGGCGGACGGCGGCTGCTGCTGTCCTCGGTGTGCACCACCGGGTCGCGCGCGGCTGACCCGTAGATCTCCGAGGTGGACTTCAGGATCACCCGGCGCACCGTCGGGGCCTTTTGGCAGGCGGCGAACAGCTGCATCGCGCCCATCACGTTGAGCTCTTTGAGGGTGGCCCGCCCGCCGGACCGCGGCGCATAGGAGGCCGCCGCCGCATGCACCACAGTGTCGACGTCGCTGTTGCGGATCACCTTGGCGATGAACGGGTTCCGGATGTCGGCCCGGACGAACTCGGCGCGGCCCATCCGGCGCTGCAAATCCTTGCTCGGCGATATCGCGTCGACGGCGATCACTTTGTCGATCAGCGGGTTCTGCACCAGCCGGGCGGTCAGGTAGGCGCCGAGGAAACGGCACGCACCGGTAACCAGCACAACCTTGGGGTAGTGCGGGAGATCGATGTTCGGGCCGGAGTCCATGCGTCAGAGCCTATCGGCGATCGCCGCACCCGGCAGCTCAGCCGACCCGGCAGCTCAACCAACCCGCCCAAACGTGAGTTTGGGCGGAGAAGTGCGAGAAGAATCCGCCATTTCGTAGATCTCGGCGACGCCGCGCCGGCACCGTCGACTCGGAGGGGCTTACTTACCGAGTTTTCTGCGCTGGACCCGGGTACGACGCAGCAGCTTGCGATGCTTCTTCTTGGACATGCGCTTGCGCCGCTTCTTGATGACAGAACCCATGAACTCCGCTACCTAAG
>CAYPTG010000229.1:0-4221 GCA_964413455.1 uncultured Mycobacterium sp.
GCCGTTACCCCCGGCACTGAGGTCGACGCACCGTCCACCCCGGCCAAGGTCGGTGACTTCGACCGGCTCGGCCGCCGCATCGCCTGGGGTGACCGGGAAGACCCGGTCTACGCCTCGAAAGTCGAGGGGATTCCCGGGGCGACGCCAAAGCCGTTGGGTTTCAACGACATCGACCAGATCGCCAAGTCCGAGCACATGGTCCCCGGCTACTCGATCGTGCCACCCGCCGACACCAGCGAGGGCAGCCGGACGACCTACGGCAGCTTCACCGTCGTCAACCATTGGCCGCAGAAGATCTCCGAGCAACGCACCCTCTATCTCGATCAGTTCAGCGGCGCGACCATCGCCAACGCCACCGCCGACCAGGACGGTGCGCTGTCCCGGATCACCAGCTGGGGGGTGGATATGCACATGGGCACTCAGTACGGCGTGCTGACCCGCATCCTGTCCACCGCCTTCTGCCTGGGCCTGCTGACCAGCATCGCCACCGCCACCGCCATGTGGTGGAAACGTCGACCCACCGGAAGCGCCGGGCTACCCGGCCGGACCAGCGACACGATGAAGTCGCACACACCGCGCGGGGCCGTCGCCGCCATCGGCGTCATCGCCACCGCGTTGGCGGTGCTCTACCCGTCTTTCGGGGTGACGCTGCTGGTGGTGCTCATCATCGAAACGATCGTCGAATCGCGGCGCACGGTGTGGAAGGATTCTCACCATGAGCGACAACAAGACTGACAACACGACTGAAGAGTCGGTGGACTGCCTCAATCCGGACTGCACCTGCGCGCCGTGCACCTGCGGACCCGAATGCGGCTGCGGCCAGAAGGCGCCCGCCGCCTGCGACAACCCGAACTGCGGTTGCGCGGAGTGCAGCTGCGGCGCGGACTGCAACTGCGGCAGCTAAAAGCAGCGCGCGCCTCATGTAAGACTTGTCAACATGGCGTCCGCCACCTACCACCACGGGAACCTACGACAGGCGCTGTTGGAGCATGCCGTGGATCTGGCGCGGTCCGGCGGCCCGGACGCGGTGGTGCTGCGCGATGTGCAGCGGGCAGCCGGGGTGAGCAATTCCGCGGCCTACCGGCACTACGCCGATAGACAAGCTCTGCTCACGGCCGTCCAGGTTTATGGGATGACCCTGCTGGGTGAGGCCATGCTGCAGGCCTTGGCGGAGATCCCTAACCGCGGTCCCCGGGCTCGCCGCGCATTGGCCCGGTTCCGGGCCACCGGCCAGGCCTATGTCGACTTCGCACTGGCTGAGCCGGGGCTTTTCCGGACCGCATTCGCCCCCGGCGGGGTGCACCACATCGACACCACTGTTGCGTCGGAACGTCATCCGTTCCAGATTCTGCGCGGCTGCATCGACGATCTGGTCAGCACGGGCCACCTCACCGCCAGTCGGCGCGACGGACTCGACGAAGCTGCGTGGGCGGCCGTGCACGGTCTGGCCGTCCTGTGTCTCGATGGGCCGCTGGCCGCGGCCGATCAGCAGCGTAAACAGCTGATCACCGACCGCTTGCTGGAGAGCATCCAGGGCGGTATTCGCTAGGCTTGATTGCCCGACTCCTCCTCGGGACCCCCGGTCCCGCACCGTCGTTCGGGCTGGTTTGAGCGCTCAGCAGGCGAGATTGCTCGACCAACGTTGTTCGATTCGCCCGAATTTCCAGACCAAGACGGCGATCAGCCAGGACGTCACGAACAGTCCGACAATGATGTAGCCGGCATAGTCGAGGTTGACCTGGGCGATGGCGGCCAACGGCCCGGAATCGATGTGGAATCGCGTGGCAAGCACACCGATGAGTTCGATGGTCCCGATGACCAACGCCACCGCCACCGACAGTGACGTGATGGTCAGGTTGTAGAAGACCTTCCGCACCGGTTGGGCGAAGGCCCAGCCGTAGGCGTAGTTCATGAAGACACCGTCGCTGGTGTCCGCCAGGCACATTCCGGCGGCGAACAGGATGGGCAGCACCAGGATTGCGTAGAACGGCAGGCTGAACGCGGCGGCACCGGCGGCCAGCACCAGCAAGCCGACTTCGGTGGCGGTGTCGAACCCCAATCCGAACAGCACCCCGATCGGATAGATGTGCCACGGCTTGGTCACCGATTTGGTGAGGCGCCCGAGGAAACGGTTCATGAAGCCGCGGGAATCGAGTTGGCGTTCCAGAGCGGCCTCGTCGTATCGACCCCGGCGCAATTCGCGGAAGACCTTGACGATCCCGATCAGGGCGATCAGGTTGAGGATGCCGATGATCCAGAGGAAAACCCCGGACACCGAAGGACCGATGACGCCGGTGATGGCGTGTAGTGGTGAGCCTTCATTTTCGACAGGCCCGACGAGTGCCCGGACGCCAAACGCCAGAAGGAGCGCGAGGCCAAAGACGATCGTGGAGTGCCCCAGGGAGAACCAGAAGCCGACGGAGAGCGGTTTGCGGTCGACGCCGTTTCCCAGATCGTCGGCGATGAGCTTGCGAGTGGTGTTGTCCACCGCGGCAATGTGGTCGGCGTCAAAGGCATGCCGAAGGCCAAGCGTGTAGGCAAGAACTCCGACACCGATGGAGAACACCGGATGATCTCCGCCCAGGTGGTAGTGCTGCGGCACAACAAGTGCGAACAGCACCACAAAGCCCGCCACGTGCAGCAGGGCGATGAATCCATACATCCCTACCAACGACCGTTTGTCGGCGCGCGAGAGACTTCGCCGGAACTGTGCCAGCCCGCGAGCGGGAACTCCCATGGTGGGACAGCGTATCTCTCCCACCCGGCTGCGGTGTCCATGTGACCTGATCCATCAGAGCGCCCGAGCTTATGTTGACAGCGATAACTCCCGCTGTCATGCTTGCCTATGTTACCGGTGTCAACATAAGTCGGAGTATCAATGACCATCGAAGCCCCCAATCGCCTCCACGCCCAGGACACATCTGCGGCGACCTCAAAACGCATCCGACCAGGCGCCGTGCTGGCAGTCGTCCTGGTCGCCTCATTGGCGATCAACGTCGAGACGACGATCGTCAATGTGGCTCTGCCGACGCTGAATTCGGTGCTCGGGGCCTCTACTCGCGGCCTGCAGTGGATCGTCGATGCCTACAACCTGGCCTTCGCAGCGTTGGTTTTGGCAGGCGGGACCATCGGCGACAAGTTCGGCCGCCGGCCGACGTTGATCCTCGGGCTGATCCTATTCGCGCTGAGCAGCGCGGGAGCGGCGATGTGCACGACGACCGGCTCGCTCGTCGTGATGCGACTGGTGATGGGAGTGGCCGCGGCACTGATCTACCCCACCACGCTGGCGATCATCACCGACACGTTCCGCGAGCCGAAGCGGCGAGCCGTGGCGATCGGCCTGTGGGGTGCGGTCACGGGTCTGGGGGTCGCCATCGGCCCGATTCTCGGCGGTGCGCTGCTGGAGGAGTTCTGGTGGGGCAGCCTGTTCCTGGCGCTGGTCCCCATCGCGCTGGTCGCGGCTTTGGCCGCACCCGTCGTCATCCCGGCATCCTCGCCCGACCGCAGTTCGCGGTTGGATCGTGGGGGCCTGGTGCTGTCGGTCGTGATGCTCGGCGCTCTGGTGTACACGATCATCGAAGCGCCGGACCGGGGTTGGACGTCGGCGACCACGCTGGCCGGCTTTGGTATTGCGCTAGCCGCCGGGATCGGATTCGCGTTGTGGGAACGCCGTCATCGCGATCCGCTCATCGACATCACCCTGTTTACGAACCTGCGGTTCAGCGCGGCCAGCGGGGCGGTGACCGTGGCGTTCTTCGCACTGTTCGGGTTCATCTTCATGATCACCCAGTTCATGCAGCAATTGCAGGGCTTCGGTCCGCTCGATACCGGGGTCCGGATCCTGCCGGTGGCACTGTCGATCGCCGTCGGTTCGCTCCTCGGCACCCGGCTGGCCGTCAGCCGAGTCGGCACGAAAGCCGTTGTGTTCCTTGGTCTGGTGATGATGGCGGCCTCCTTCGCCTGGATCAGCATCTCCGACCTCAGCATCGGCTACCCCGAGATGGCAGCGCAGATGGTGCTGCTGGGCGGCGGACTTGGTCTGACCACAGCACCGGCGACCGAATCGATCATGGGCGTGGTGGCACCCGAGCAGGCCGGTGCGGGATCGGCCGTCAACGACGCCACCCGTCAGGTGGGCGGAACGCTGGGCGTCGCGGTCATCGGCAGCATCTTCTCCACGCTCTACATCCGTCGGCTCACCGAGAGTGCGGCGCTTCAGGG
>CAYPTG010000230.1:0-4215 GCA_964413455.1 uncultured Mycobacterium sp.
GCCCGCACGTCGGACCCGCCCTGCTTCTCGGTCATCGACATGCCCGCGGTGACGCCGACCTTGGTGGCGGGCACCTTCAGCTCGGGATCGTATTCACAGCTGGTGAGCAACGGTTCGTAGACAGCGGCCAGTTCCGGGTTGTGCCGCAGCGCGGGGACGACGGCATAGGTCATCGAGATCGGGCAGACGTGGCCGGGCTCGGGTGTCCACACGCTCATCTTGGCCGCCCGCACCACATGGGAGCCGGGGCGGTCGTCGGCCCACGGCGCGGCGTGCAGGCCGTGGCCGATGGCGATGCGCATCAGCTCGTGGTAGGCCGGGTCGTACTCGATCTCGTCGATGCGGTGGCCGTAGCGGTCGTGGGTGTGCAGGGTCGGCTGGTTGCGGTCGGCCAGATCTCCCCACCGCTGGGCGGTGGCGCTGCCGGCGATGGAGCCGAGTTCGGTGACCTCGTCGACGCCCCACTGGCCGCCCTCGCGGATCAGCGCCTCGATCAGCACCGGCGAGGTGGCCGGGTTGTAGTCGACGAGCGGGGGGACCTGGTTGGCAACGACATGGGTATCGGGCATACCACCATGTTACATATTTCAGACAGGCGCACAAGATACGTAATGGCATGGGCGGGTCGGGGCCTCCCTAGGACTTACAGGTTGTCGCGCAGGAAGGCGATGTCGTCGCGGCGACCCTCGTCAGCCGTCTCGCAGATCACCGGGGCGCCGGCCGCCTTGACCACCGCCACCAGCAGCTGCGGGTCGATCTGTCCTTGGCCGAAGTTGGCGTGCCGGTCTGCCCCCGAGCCGGCCGCGTCGCGAGAGTCGTTGCAGTGCAACAGATCAATGCGTCCGGTGATGCCCAGGATCCGCTCGACCGAGTCGATGAGCTCCTCCCCCGCCGCCCAGGCGTGGCAGGTGTCCAGGCAGAACCCGATGCCGGTGTCACCGATCCGGTCCCACAGCCGGGCGATGGTGTCGAAGTGCCGGGCCATCGCGTGGTTGCCCCCGGCGGTGTTCAGCGCTGCCAAAGCTTTGACCCAGCGGTCGAACCCGGCTTCCATATCGTTGTCGTCGGCGTGCCCGCCGTGCACGATCACCGCGGTCGCGTTGATCTCGGCGGCCGCGTCGCAGGTGTCCTGCAGGATTTTGCGCGACGGGATGCGTATCCGGTTGTTGGCCGATGCGACGTTGATCAAATACGGCGCATGCACGTAAATCGGGATCGGTGAGCGCCGCAACAGCTCGGCGTCTTCCCTTGGCGGCGGCTTCTTCCAGCCCTGCGGATCGCCGAGGAAGAATTGCACCGCGTCCGCCTCATCCTCCAGCGCACCGGCCAGCGGGTTGTCACTGCGGACGTGGGAACCGATCAGCACGTGGTCAGTGTAGGTGTCGTCCCAGCATACTTACACCGAAGCGCCGCTCCCGGGCCTGCCGCGAATCGACCATCTAGGGTAAATGTATGCAACCGCAGGAGGGTATTTCGATCTTCAGCCTGCACTACCCGCCAGATCCCACCGGCATCGCTCCTTATGCCGGGGCGCTGGCGGTCGGAATCAGCAGGACGGGGCAGAACGTGACGGCCCATGTTGCGCATCCTCATTATCCCGAATGGAGGATTCGCGACGGCTATGGGCAGTGGATACTAGTCGAAAAAACCGAGGGCGTGGATGTCCGACGGCGTCTGCACTATGTGCCTCGACATCCGCGCGGCATGCGGCGGTTGCTGTCCGAACTTAGTTTCGGCGCGCGGGTTGTACTCGCGAGTTGGGGACGGCCCCGATTGGTGATTGCCGTATCGCCGGCGTTGTTCGCGACGGCGTTGGTTGCGCTCCGGCTGCGGCTCGCTCCACGGCGGATTCCGCTTATAGTGTGGGTGCAGGACATTTACACGCTCGGGCTGGCGGAGATTGGTGAAGGCGGCAATTTCGCCGCCAAGATAACCCGCTGGGTCGAGTCGCATACTTTGCGGGCCGCAGATCGGGTGGTAGTCATCCATCAAGGCTTTGCGGACTACCTAGAAAAAGCGCTCGGCGTCGATGCCGCACAGGTGGTGGTCGTGCGCAACTGGACTCATCTACCGGCTACACCCCCGATTGACGTGGAGACGGCAAAGGCAGCGATTGGGTGGCCCCACGATGTCACGCTTGCGGTGCACACCGGAAACATGGGAGCGAAGCAGGGCTTAGAAAACGTCGTTGAAGCCGCCCGTCTTGCGGATGAGAAGGACGCGCCAGTGCAATTCGTGCTTGTGGGAGATGGTGGGGAGCGCCACGGACTTGAAGAGCAGGCCCGTGGCATTGCCCGTATCTCCTTCGTGGATCCTTTAGATGATGCGGAATACCGACTGGCGTTGGCGGCCGCAGACGTCCTGCTCGTCAACGAGAAGCCTGGGGTTGCGGCTATGGCGGTACCTAGCAAGCTGACATCATACTTTGGTGCTGGGCGTCCAGTGGTCGCAGCTACTGACCCTGGTGGTTTCACCGCGTCGGAGATCGCAGCGTCCGAGGCTGGAATTGTGGTACCTGCTGGCGCGCCAGACGCCCTACTTGATGCAGTTCTTGGGGTGAGCATGGACAAGCTTGCTGCGGCTCAACTGGGTGTCAACGGACGGCGCTATCGGGAGTCTGTGCTCGATGCAGAGGTGGCGATTGAGCACTGGGTAAGGTTGATTAACGAAGTCGGTGCGCCCATACGATGCAATGTGAATGACAATTGACCTCACTCAGCGCGGTCGGCGGGGCCGTTTGATCAGAGAGGAAGTTAATGTCTAAGCGTGCCCTAATCACCGGCATTACGGGACAGGACGGCTCTTATCTTGCTGAGCTGCTACTCAGCAAGGGCTACGAAGTGCATGGCCTCATCCGCCGAGCGTCGACCTTTAACACGTCACGTATCGACCATTTGTATGTTGACCCCCATTCTTCTGATGCCAGACTCTTCCTTCACTACGGAGATCTGAGCGACGGTGTTCGACTGACAACCCTGCTTGCCGACTTATCGCCGGACGAGGTATATAACCTCGCTGCGCAAAGCCACGTACGAGTGTCCTTCGATGAGCCGGAGCACACGGCTGATACGACCGGCACTGGTACAGTTCGTATGCTTGAGGCCGTAAGGATCTCAGGAATTAAGACGCGGTTCTACCAAGCGTCGTCGTCAGAGATGTTCGGTGCAACTCCGCCGCCGCAAAATGAGAGTTCGCTTTTTGCCCCACGCTCTCCATACGCAGCGGCCAAAGTGTACAGTTACTGGATCACCAGGAACTATCGCGAAGCCTATGGCACCTTTGCCGTTAACGGCATCTTGTTTAACCACGAGTCGCCGCGCCGCGGTGGGACTTTCGTTACTCGCAAGATCACCCGGGCGGCCGCGGCGATCAAAGCCGGAAAGCAGGACTACCTCTATCTAGGGAATCTTGAAGCCATTCGAGACTGGGGTTACGCGCCAGAATATGTCGAAGGAATGTGGCGGATGCTCCAGGTCGATGAGCCCAGCGACTATGTTCTTGCGACCGGCGTCGGGATAACCGTGCGCGACTTTCTGCGAGCCGC
Source organism: uncultured Mycobacterium sp. (assembly GCA_964413455.1). Lineage (GTDB taxonomy): Bacteria > Actinomycetota > Actinomycetes > Mycobacteriales > Mycobacteriaceae > Mycobacterium. The sequence continues at coordinate 3,545 of CAYPTG010000230.1, forward strand.
ATTCGAGCGAGTTGGTCTGGATTATTTGGATCACGTACGTTTTGACGAGCGCTATTTGCGGCCGACCGAGGTTGATGCGCTAATCGGAGATCCGTCACACGCGGAGAGGAAACTTGGGTGGGTGCCAACCGTCAACGGTGACGAATTGGCCCGCATTATGGTGGATGCCGATGTGGAGTCGCTTAAGCATGAAGGACTCCCGTGGATCGATGACGTTTCATTGGAGTCTTGGCGCAAGCCGGCTGGTGGCTGGGTTGGATCGTGATGACAGACATCGGGTTCTCGCCCGGCGCACTCGATCGTGGGGCGAGGTTTTACGTCGCTGGGCACAACGGGTTGGTCGGATCCGCGATCGTGCGTCGACTTCGCGACGCGGGTTTCGTCAACATCGTAGGCAAGACATCGACCGAACTTGACCTCAGAGACCGAGATGCGGTGTTCGACTTCATGAGGGAGGTCCGACCACGGTACGTCGTTCTAGCTGCGGCGAAAGTTGGCGGAATTCTTGCTAACAGCACATACCCGGTCGACTTCCTTAGTGACAACGTCCGGATCCAAACCAACGTGCTCGATGCGGCTAAGGAAGTCGAAGTCGAGCGTTTGCTGTTTCTCGGATCATCATGCATCTATCCGAAACTCGCCGAACAACCCATCCGTGAGGACTCTCTGCT
>CAYPTG010000231.1:0-4211 GCA_964413455.1 uncultured Mycobacterium sp.
ACACGGTCAGTTACCGGGACGGTGAACCGGTGGTCAGTGATCAGGGTTCGGGTAATCGGATCATTGGGAACTGAACTGGCAGTAGTCGTGGCGGGCCTTATTGCAAGGGTGCCCCGTGCCGGCCGGCGCCGCCGGCGAAACGCTGTGCACCGGCGATCAATTCTTCGGTGACCTGCGTGAGACTGCCGAACTCGAAGGCCATCGCGTCGGCCTCGGTGCGGCCCCACTGGTGCAGCGCCGAACGCCGGTCGGCACGCAGGCAGCCCTGCGGTGCGCGGGCCAGTTCGGCGGCAAGTTCCTCGGCGGCCCGCCGGGCCTGCCCGGTGGGCACCACCCGGTTGGCCAGGCCGATCGCCAGCGCCTCGTCGGCGTCGACGGCACGGCCGGTGAGGATCAGGTCCATCGCCCGGCTGTGCCCGATCAGCCGGGGCAGCCGGACGGTGCCGCCGTCGATCAGCGGCACGCCCCAGCGCCGGCAGAACACCCCGAACACGGCGTCCTGCTCGACCACTCGCAGATCGCACCACAGGGCCAGTTCCAGACCGCCGGCGACGGCGTAGCCGCTGACCGCGGCGATCACCGGTTTGGACAGCACCATCCGGGTGGGGCCCATAGGTCCTAAGTGTTCTTGGTCTACCGGGTTGGCGTCCGGTGTGCCGATGGCCTTTAGATCCGCACCCGCACAGAAAGTCCCGCCCTCGCCGCACAGCACGGCCACCGCGGCGGACTCATCGGCATCGAACTCGGCGAACGCCCGATACAGGGCCAGGGCGGTCGGGCCGTCGACGGCGTTGCGGGCGTGCGGGCGGTCGATGATCACCGTTGTCACCGGGCCGTTGCGCACCACGTTGACCGTCATCCGATCTCCTGAAGCTGGGCCGAGTCGCGGCGGGCCACCAGCAGCTCGGCGAAGTCGGTGTAGCTGGCGCGCAGCCGGTCGGCCGGCCAGTCGGCGGGCAGCAGTTCGGCGGGCAGCACTGGGTCGGTCAGCAGATGTCGCACCATCGCGGCGGCGACGGTGAACTGGCCGGGAATGCCGGTGGCGCTGCCCATTTCGCGCAGTAACCGCTGCCCGGTACTCGACCAGCCCGGCAGGTCCCAGAGCATCCCGGCCAACTCGCCCGGCGCGTCGTCACGGGCCTTCAGCACCCGCACCCGGTCGCAGACCTCGGCCGGTAGGTTGTCGACGAGGTTGTCCGGGCGCATCCACACCCCTTCACGCAGTTCGCCGAACCTGTTGTGCTGCAGCGTGGTTCGTAGCGCGGCGCGGGCCCGTGCGTCGGTACCCACTGCGGTGACAATGACCATGCTCCAGCTGCCGTCCCAGTCCCGGGTGACCGGGTGCAGCGCGGCGTCCTGCCGGACCTGCCGGGCCAGCAGCCGCTCGGAGAGCCGGTAGCCGTCATCGGATCGCACCAGGTCCCCTGCGCTCACCATCCGGGTCAGGGCCACCCGCAGCGTGGTGTCTTTGATGCCGAAATCGCTTGTCAGCCGGAGCAGTTCGCCAGCGGTGGCCCAGGCCGGGTGGGCGCCCAGCAGCACCGAGAGCACCACCGAGCGGGCGGTCAACCGCGCCGAGGCCGCCACCGTCACACCCCGGCGCCCCGGCGACCGTGGTCGCCGAACGGCTCGTCGCGGTGCCGGACCGCCTCACGGAATCCGTGTTCGCGGGCGCCGGCGACGAAGCTGTGGCCTTCCGGAGTATGCCGGGCGATGCCGTCGAATACCGTGCTGACCATCCGACTGGTGGCCACCCCCTGCTGATAGAGCGCGGTGTTCAGCGCCAGTTTGGCCATGATGAGCTGGTTGACCGGCATCGCGGCGATGCGATCGACCAGCCGCTCGGTCCGCTCGTCGAGGTCCTCGGGATCCGGGGCTTCCACGGCCAGTCCCCATTCGGCGGCTTGGGCGCCGGTGATGCAATCCCCGGTCAGCAGCAGGCGTTTGGCGCGCTGGTCACCCAACCGATGCGCCCACAGGCCCGCCGCTGGAACGCCCCACACTCGCATCGGCGGGTAGCCGATCTTGGCGTCTGCGGCGGCGATCACCTGATCGGCGTGCAGGGCGATGTCGGTGCCGCCGGCCACGCAGTAGCCGTGGATCTTGACCACGGTGGGCTTGTCGGCGTGCATGAGGCTGGCGAACCCGCGGACGAACCGGCTCATCATCTGGTAGTCGATCATCGGGTCCCACGGCCGATCCGGCAGGTGGTTGACCGCCTGGGTGGCGGTGTCGAGCACCGTGCCGTCGTGGTTGCCTCCCCCGGCCGAACCGGAGCCGTCCGCATAGGCACTCAGGTCGAACCCGGCGCAGAAGCCCTCGCCGCGGCCGGAGACCAGGATGACGTGCACCGCTGGGTCCAGGTCCGCGCGTTCCACGCAGGCCGCAAGTTCGATCGGGGTCGCTGCGACGATCGCGTTGCCCTTCTCCGGGCGGTTGAAGGTGATGCGCGCAACCCGTCCGGTGACCTCATAGGTCATCGTGGCCAGATCGGCCGGGCCGGTCATCTCTTGCGTTCCCTGCGCGAGCAGACGCAAACGTCACCCGTACACCGGCGTGTCGGGAGCGTTTGTGTCTGCTCGTCGGTCAACCCTTCACTCACCCCTTCACCAGGGCGCGTTCGATGATCGGCCCGAGGTCCAGACCGGCCGGAAGTGTGCCGAACGCCCCACCCCAGTCACCGGCCATCCGACTGGCCAAAAACGCGTCGGTGACCGCGGGATGCCCGTAGCGCACCAGCAGCGAGCCCTGCAACGCCAGGCTGATGTCTTCGGCGACCTTGCGGGCCCGGTATTCCAGGGTCTGCGGATCGGCCAGGCCGGCCCGCAGCCCGTCGACCTGCGCGTCCAGCCGGACATCCTGTCCGGCGGTGCGGCTCAGCTCGTCGAACAGCACCTCGACGCACTCCGGGCGAGTTGCCATGGCGCGCAACGCATCCAGTGCGCTGACGTTGCCGGAACCTTCCCAGATGCCCATCAGCGGGGCCTCCCGGTACAGCCGCGGCATGCCGGAGTCCTCGGCATATCCGTTGCCGCCCATGCATTCCATCGCCTCGGCGGCGTGCGGGGTGGCCCGCTTGCACACCCAGTATTTCGAGGCGGCCAGTCCGATCCGGCGCAGCAGCGTCTCGCGTTCGTCGCCGCGGGTGGCAGCGTCGGTGGCCCCTGCCATCCGCATCGCGACGATGGTGGCCGCCTCGGCCTCCACCGCCAGGTCGGCGATCACGTTGCGCATCAACGGCTGATCGATCAGGTAGGCACCGAATGCCTTGCGGTGTTGCACATGGTGGATGGCGCGGGCCAGCCCCTGGCGCATGCTGGTGGCGCTGCCCAGTGTGCAGTCCAGCCGGGTCATGTTGACCATGTCGATGATGGTCGGCACCCCGCGGCCCTCCTCGCCGACCAGCCAGGCGATCGCACCGTCGTACTCGATCTCACTGGAAGCGTTGGCGTGGTTGCCGAGTTTGTTCTTCAGCCGCTGGATGAACATCCGGTTGCGGCTGCCGTCGGGCAGCACCCGGGGCAGCATGAAGCAGCTCAGGCCGCCAGGCGCCTGGGCCAGCACCAGGTAGATGTCGCTCATCGCCGCTGAGGTGAACCACTTGTGGCCGGTCAGGGTGTAGCTGCCGTCCCCGTTGGGGACGGCCTGGGTGGTGCCCGCCCGCACGTCGGAACCGCCTTGTTTCTCGGTCATCGACATGCCCGCGGTGATACCGGCCTTGGTGGCGGGCACCTTGAGTTCGGGGTCATAGATCCGGCTGGTGAGCAGTGGTTCGTAGACGGCGGCCAGCTCCTGGTTGTGTCGCAGCGCCGGCACGACGGCATATGTCATCGAGATCGGGCAGACGTGACCGGGCTCAGGCGTCCACACACTCATCTTGGCCGCGCGCACCACATGGGCACCGGGGCGGTCGTCGGCCCACGGCGCACCGTGCAGGCCGTGGGCGATGGCGGTGCGCATCAGCTCGTGGTAGGCCGGGTCGTATTCGATCTCGTCGATGCGGTGGCCGTAGCGGTCGTGGGTGTGCAGGATCGGCTGGTTTCGGTCGGCCAGATCGCCCCAACGCTCGGCAGTAGCGCTACCGGCGATGGCCCCGAGTTCGGTGACCTCATCAACACCCCACTGGCCGCCCTCACGGATCAGCGCCTCGATCAGCACCGGCGAGGTGGCCGGGTTGTAGTCGACGAGCGGGGGAACCTGGTTGGCAACGA
>CAYPTG010000232.1:0-4210 GCA_964413455.1 uncultured Mycobacterium sp.
ACTGCGGGCGGCGCAGCACCACCGCGCCGGCGACCAGGCCGCAGAAGCAGGTCAGGTTGATGAACTCGTACATGTTGCCCCACGGCACCCGGCTGGTGGCCAGCCCGCGCAGCACGATGCAGGCCAGCAGCGCCGCGATGCCCAGGTACACCAGGGCCAGCCCGGCCTTGCCGACCCGTTCGGCCAGCGGGGCGGCGGGGGTGTCGACGACGACGCCGGGCAGCTCGGCACCCGGGTCCACTGTGGCCACCCCCCCGCCGGTCGCCGGCGCTCCGACCAACTCGCGGGCTTCGGCCCGCCGGACGCGGCTGGACGCCAGCTCGACGGCCAGCATCAGTAGCGCCAACACCAGCACGATCACCGACGCGGTGAACGCCCAGTCCGAATACCGGGCCAGGCCGATGTCGATGTGCTCGGTATTCACCGGATAAACCCTCCGCCTAACCCTCCGCCAGGATCTTCTGACTCAGCTTGTCCAGCTCTTCGCCCCAGCCGGAGTTATCGGTGCGGGCCAAGCCGCCCAGCTCGACGTTCACCGTACCCGGCCCGCCGGGGGTGATCCGCGCCCACACCCGCCGGCGGCGCACCACCAATGACACCAGCAGACCGGCCATCATGGTCAGCGCGGAGACCAGCACCCACAGCTGCCCTGGGTCGTGGGAGACCTGCAGGTTGACGAACGGGGTGGCGCCGTCGAACCGCACCGCGGTCCCGTCGTCCAGGACGACCTGCTGGCCGACTGTGAGGTTGACCCGCTGCAGTTTGGTGAGCCGCTTCTGCTCGATCAGCCGGGGATCCAACGCGAACAGCGATTGCGGGCGCCCGGTGTCCAGCCCGGCGTCACCGCGATAGATGTCGATGGCCACCGCGGGGTCGTTCATCGCCGGGAAGCTCGATGACAGCAGCTTGCCGTCCAGCTGCTGGGTGGGCGCGAACAGCCCGGTGATCGCCAGCTGGTGCTTGCGCCGCTGCTCCGGCGGGTACAGCCCGGCCGGCGGGTCGACCCGGATGGTGCCCGACGACAGCAGGGTCTGCGGGTCGTCGGGCCGGAATTGCACGGTTTGGGTGCGGGTCTGCCCGCCCGGGAAGACGACGGTGAACGTCGGCGCGTAGCCGTGGCCCTGCAGATACACCCGGTCACCGCCGACCCGTAGCGGGTGGTTGACCTCCAGCCGGTAGGGGCGCCAGGTCTGGCTGCTCAGGTCCGCGCCGGCCTGGTAGTCGATGTCGGCGGCGAACGAGGTGGCCTGCCCGCTGGGCAGATATCGGGCTTGAAAGTCGTTGACCCGCACACACATCGGGTACAGCGAGGTGCCGTCGACCTTGTTACCGGCCCGGAACGAGTCGAAGGCGGCCGGTGAGGCCGAGCAGAAGCCGGGGCCGCCGTCGGCGACGACGATGACGTTGCCCTCGTAGCCGAAGATCTTGCCCACCGCGATGGCGGCCAGTAGGCCCAGTAGCGACAGGTGAAAGACGATGTTGCCGAGCTCGCGCAGGTAGCCCTTCTCCGCGGAAACCTCGACGGTGCCGTCGCTCTCCCGGATCGTGCGCCGCCAACCGCGCAGAGCACCGGTGACTCGGGCGGTGACGTCATCGACGGTGCCGGTGGCGGTGCCGGTGGTGTGCCGGGGCAGCCGGCCCAGGTTTCGCGGCGCCGGCACCGGGGTGGCCTGCAGGCTGCGGATGTGCTCGATGGTCCGCGGGGTGAGGCAGCCCACCAGCGAGACGAACAGCAGCACGTAGATCGCGGTGAACCAGAAGCTGGAGAACACGTCGAAGAGCTGCAATCGGTCCAGCCAGGGACTCAGCACCGGGTGAGCGGCCTGGTACTCGCGCACTTTGGACTCGTTCAAGCTGCGTTGCGGCAGCAACGCACCGGGCACCGCGCCGAGTGCCAGCAGAAACAGCAGCACCAGGGCGGTGCCCATCGAGGTCAGCGCCCGCCACGGCCGACGGATCCGGTGGGCGAATGCCTGCAGCAGGCTCACCCGGTTCTCCAGGCCCGCCGTCACAGCGGAAGCCGCACGTCGCTGACGAAGGCGTCACGCACCCACGAGACGAAGTCGTTCCACACGCCGGTTAGCAGCGCCACCCCGACGGCGATCAGCAGCATTCCGCCGAACACCTGGATGGTCCGGGTGTGCCGGCGCAGCCAGCCGAATGCGCTTACCGCCCAACCCGATCCGAGCGCCAACAGCACGAACGGGATACCCAGGCCGAGGCAGTAGGCGATCACCAGCAGCACACCGCGGGTCACGCTGGCCCCGTCGGTGGCCGAGGCCACCGCGATCACTCCAGTCAGCGTCGGCCCCAGGCACGGCGTCCAGCCCAGCCCGAACACCGCCCCGAGCAGCGGTGCCCCGGCCAGCCCGGCGAGCTGGCGCGGGGTGAAGCGAGCCTGGCGTTGCAGCGCGGGGATGAAGCCGATAAACACCAACCCCATGACGATGGTCAGCACCCCGCCGATGCGTTGCAGCACAACCTGATTGGCGATCAACGTGGTGGTCAGACCCAGCACCGCGACGGTGCCCAGCACGAAGACGACGGTGAACCCCAGGACGAACAGCAGCGCCGAACCGGCCACTCGCCAGCGCCTCGTCGGCGCCGCTTCGGCATGAGCGGCGTCGGTGTCCGGCGCACCGACCACCGCGGCCAGGTAGGACAGATACCCGGGGACCAGCGGCACCACGCACGGCGAGGCGAAGGACACCAGCCCGGCCAGCACACACAAGCCCAGCGCCGCCAGCAGCGGCCCGGCGGCGGCCGTCTCGGTCAGACCGATCGGGACCACCTGGGCCAGACCGGTCACGACGGTCCCGGCGGCTCGGCGGCCAGCTGCTGCACCACCGGGAGCAGATCTTCGGCCAGCAGTTCACGCAGGAACACCGCGGCCACCCGGTGCTGCCGGTCCAGCACCACAGTGGACGGAATCACGGTGGTGGGGTACTTGCCGCCGAAGGCGATCATTGTCCGCATGGCGGGGTCGTAGATCGACGGGTAGCTGATCTTGCGGTCGGTGACGAAGTCACGTGGGGCGTCGATGTCGTTGTCGCGCACGTCGATTCCCAGGAATGCGACACCGTCGCGATGGGTGGCGTCGTACACCTTCTGCAGCTGGCTCACTTCGGCGCGGCACGGTCCGCACCACTGGCCCCAAATGTTGATCACCACCACCTGACCGGCGAAGTCGTCCAGCGACAGGGTGCGTGTCGGGTCCATCAGGTCCGGCCCGGACAGCGGCCCCGGCCGGCCGCGTTCAGCCGGCGGGTCGTAGCGGATATCGGTCTTGCCGCCGGGGGCGACGAACTCAAAGGTGCCGCCCTGAGCGACGGCATCGTCGCCGGTGGCACAGCCGGTCAGCAGGGCCGCCGCCAGGACCAGGGTCAGCGCTCGCTTCACCGCCCGGCGAGCTCCGAGTATCCCCACCCGGCATAGCTGTCGCCGTCGAAGTAGAACGACGTGACCGAGGCGAGGTTGCACATCCGTCGGGTCGGAAAGTGGTGCAGCGGTTGAGAATTCATCGCCCGTCGCAACGTCTCCACCGGGAGCTGGTGACTGACGCACACCCCTTCGTGGCCGGCGGCTCTGAGCCGGGCCCGCTGCAACGCGCCGATCATCCGCTCGGCGATGTCGTGATACGGCTCGCCCCAGGACGGGGACTTCGGGTTGCGCAGATGCCACCAGTTGCGCGGGTTGTTCAGCGCGCCATCACCCGGGGAGACACGCTGGCCCTGAAACACGTTGTGCGACTCGATAAGAGCGTCGTCGACATCAATGGGCAGGCCGTGTTCGGCGGCGATCGGTGTGGCGGTCTCCTGTGCCCGCTCCAGCGGGGATGCGACCACATAGACGATGTCGCGTTTGGCCAGCCACTGCGCGACGGCTTGCGCCTGTGCCCGGCCGCGCTCCGACAGGTGGTAGTCCGGCAGCCTGCCGTAGAGGATGCCCTCCGGGTTATGTACCTCGCCGTGCCGCATGACGTGCACGACGGTCCGGCCGTTTGAGGCCGGCCCTCCGGCTTGAGTCCGGCCGTCGCCTCCAGCAGGCGTCGGGTCACTCACGAGATTCCTCCTGGTTTACGGGCCTGGGCGGCGGCGCGGGCCGCACCCGGCAGGGCGTCGGCGATCCGACTGAAGGCGTCGTCGTCGAGAGCGGTTGAGACGAACCAGGTTTCAAATGCGCTCGGCGGCGCATACACACCGGCATCGAG
>CAYPTG010000233.1:0-4209 GCA_964413455.1 uncultured Mycobacterium sp.
CCGTTCCGGGTGCGGGCATCGAAGGGTGTGCACCTGCTGGTGCCGCGGGACCGGATCGACGCCGGCTGCGGGCTGATCACCCGGACCAAGACGAGTCTGCTGTTCGTCATCCCCTGGCACCAGCACTGGATCATCGGCACCACCGACACCGACTGGAACCTGGACCTGGCCCACCCCGCGGCCACCAAGGCCGACATCGACTACATCCTCGATCACGTCAACACCGTGCTGGTCACCCCGCTGAGCCACAAGGACATCGACGGGGTGTACGCCGGGCTGCGACCGCTGCTGGCCGGGGAGAGCGAGGAAACCTCCAAGCTGTCCCGCGAGCACGCGGTGGCCTCACCGACGCCGGGCCTGGTCTCGATCGCCGGCGGCAAGTACACCACCTACCGGGTGATGGGCGCGGACGCGGTGGACGCCGCCGCCGAGTTCGTGCCGTCGCGGGTGGCGCCGTCGGTCACCGAGAAGGTGCCGCTGCTCGGCGCCGACGGCTACTTCGCGCTGGTTAACCAGACCGACAGCGTCGGCGAGCAGTACCACCTGCACCCCTATCGGGTGAAGCACCTGCTGGACCGGTACGGCTCGCTGATCGGCGAGGTGCTCGGGCTGGCCGAGGGCAAACCCGACCTGCTGGAGCCGATCGCCGCCGCACCGATCTACCTGCGGGTCGAGGCGGCATATGCGGCCGCCGCCGAGGGGGCGCTGCACCTGGAGGACATCATGACCCGCCGGATGCGGATCTCCATCGAGTACCCGCACCGGGGCATGGACTGCGCCCGGGAGGTCGCCGAGATCGTCGCGCCGATCCTGGGCTGGACACCGGCCGACGTCGACCGCGAGGTCGCGACCTACGTCGCCCGGGTGGAGGCCGAGATCCAGTCGCAGACCCAACCCGACGACACCTCCGCCGACGCGCTGCGGGTGGCGGCACCGGAGGCCCGCGCCGAACTGCTCGAACCGGTGCCGCTGCCCTGAGCCGGATGTACCGGTGAGGCGCCGTCCACCGGCCCCGCTGCCGACGCGCGAGGGCCTCGGCCCGGCGCGGCTGCGGGTGCAGGGCGGCAACGTCGCCGACGAGTTCGACCGCCGGTTCGGCCCGGCCGGGCGGTCCAAGGTGCTCGGCGGTGAGGTGGTCGACGCCCGCGGTGCGGTGCTGGACGCTTCGACCGAATTACCGGCCGGGGCGGTGGTGTTTCTGCACCGGGATCTGCCCGAGGAGATCGAGGTTCCCTTCGACATCCCGGTGCTGTATCGCGACGAGAACATTGTGGTGGTGGACAAGCCGCACTTCCTGGCCACCATGCCGCGCGGGAGTCATGTCGCCCAGAGCGCGCTAGTGCGGCTGCGCCGAGACCTGGGGCTGCCCGAGCTGAGCCCGGCGCACCGGCTGGACCGGCTGACCGCCGGGGTGCTGATGTTCACCGTACGACGTGAACTGCGCGGGGCCTACCAGAGCCTGTTCGGCCGTGGCGAGGTCGGGAAAACCTACCTGGCGTGCTCGGTTGCCCAGCCGGGTTTGGTTGCGCCACAACGGGTCTGCAACCGGATCGTGAAGCATCGCGGTGTCTTGCAGGCGACGGTGCAGCCAGGGGAGCCCAACGCGGTGACGCTGATCGAACCACTGGGCGGCGGGCGGTATCGCCTCACCCCGACCACCGGTCGCACCCACCAACTGCGAGTGCACATGGCGGGGCTGGGGCTACCGATCGACAACGACCCGCTCTACCCCAAGCCGGTGGCGGTCGACCCGGGGGATTTCTCCAAACCGCTTGCCCTGGTGGCACAGCGGCTGGAGTTCACCGACCCGCTGACCGGTGAGCACCGCTGCTTCGTCAGCCGCCGCGGCCTCAGCGCTGACACTCTGGACACCAATAGCTGACCCGTTCCCCGGGCGACGACGACGGGGCCGACGGGGCGGCGCGGACGATCGTGGTGGCGCACCGGCGACACGGCTGGCCGTCGCGGCCGTACACCCACAGCTGCTGACCCGCACGGGTGTTGCCGGTGGTGGTTCGTACCACGCGTAACCGGTTGGCCCACAACATGTCCCGGGCCTTGACGACCACCCGCAGCGGATCGGGTAACGCGTCGACGGTACTGGTGGGCAGCCGGCCGAACAGGAAACACAGTTCGTTGCAGTAGACATTGCCGACCCCGGCCAGCACCCGCTGATCCAGCAGCGCGGCGGCGATCGGGCGATCCGGATCGCGGGCGAGGTTGGCCGCGGCACGTGCCGGATCCCAGTCCGGGCCGAGCGGATCGGGCCCCAGATGAGCGACGGGGTCCATATCGTGGGCGCGGTCCAGGATCTCCAGCACACCCAGGTCGATACCGGCCGCAACGAGGCCGTCGGCCGCCAGCAGGATGCGGATCTTGTGCTCGGGGCGCGGTAGCCGGCCGTTCGCGGTGACCCGCCAACTGCCGTCCATTTTCAGGTGCGAGTGGATGCTGGACGGGCCGACCCGGATGAACAGATGCTTGCCCCGGCTGAGCACCTCGTCGACGGTCTGCCCGCTCAGGTCGACGGTGGCGTACCGGGGCACCCGGACGTCGCATCGGGTCAGCGTCTTACCGACAAGCGCTTCGCGCAGCGTCGCCGCGGCGCGAAAGACGGTGTCGCCCTCGGGCATTGGCTTACTGTAGCCGGGCTACCGTAGCCGCAACCCGCGCGGCGTCCGGCCGAAGCCGGCCGCGATCAGGGCATCAGCGGTGCTGCCGGTGGCGTGCAGCACCGGTTCGCCGTCGATCTTCTCCACCAACACCCCGGGGATACGGCCGGCGGAGATCAGCTCGGCCAGCGCAGCGGCGGCGGCCAGCTGAGCCTGCGGGTCGCGGCCGAAGTCCAGCAGTGAACGTCCACCGCGTTCCAGGAACCACACCAGCTCGCCGTCCACCAGCACCACCAGGGCGCCGGCCTTGCGGCCCGGGCGGTGGCCCTCGCCGTCCGGGCGGGCCGGCCATCCCAGCGCGGCGCCGTACGGGTTGGCCGGGTCGGCGGCGGCCAGCACCACGGCTCGGTAGTCTGGGCGCTGCTCGTCGACGTTGTCGGCGTGGGTGCGCAGCCGGTCCACCGTTGCCGCCGAAGCGAATTGGGCACCGCCCAGGGACTCGACGAAGTAGCCGCGCTGACAACGGCCGGTCTCCTCGAACGCCGTCAGCACTTTGTAGAGCATCGCGAAACCGCCCGGCACCCCCTCAGCGGCCACCGCGTTCTTGGTGAGCACTCCGTACCGGTTGATCAGCAACTCGGCGGTGAAGTGCGCCCGCAGGGTGGAGTCCGGCTCGTGGGCCGGCAGCGCCGACCACCGCCCGGCCACCGTCGGGTCGCTCGGGCGGCCCTGCGCGTGGGCCACCGCGTAGCGGCTCAGTCGCGGCGCCCGTCGATGCCGGTGCGACGGCGTAGAGCTGCGGCGGGTGCCGGCCCGTCCGCCACCGGTGAGTGTGGCCCGCATCGGGGCGAAGGTGTCACCGCTGATCCAGCCGCCCCAGATCAGTTCCCACAGCGCGGATTTGAACGCGTCCTCGCGGCCGGCGTCATCGCAAAGCTGACGGAAGAAGAACGCGCCGCGAGCCTCCCCGGGCCGGCCCAGGACATCCAGGATCGCCCGGTGGTCCTCGGTGAACTCCAGCTCGGCCGGCGCGGGCAGGGTCAGCGGCGCGGTGTCGGCGTGGTGGAACACCACCCAACCGTCGGCGGCGGAGATCGCCCCGGCACCCGACCAGATCACCTCGCCGGAGGCCAGCAGCTCGTCGAGCATCGCGGGCTGATAGTCGCGTACCCGCGGTGCGAAGATCAGCGGCTCGACGGCCGAAGCCGGGACCGGGGCGCCGGCCAGCTGTTCGATCACGCTCAACAGACCGTCCACCCCGGACACCCCGGATTCCCGGTCACCGCCGACCTGCTGCCAAGCCGGCAGGAACCGCGCATAGGCGGCGGTGCTGACCGGCTCCACCTGGGCGCGCAGCGCCGCCAGCGAACGGCGCCGCAGAATCCGCAGCACCTGCGCGTCACACCACTGGGCGGTGTCGTTGAACTCTCCGCGAATCAGCCTGCCGTCCAGCGCCATCCGGCTCAGCGCATCGGCGGCCACCCGCTGGCCCAGGCCAAACCGGGCCGCTGCCTCTGCGGTGCTGAACGGGCCGCGGGTGCGGGCGTAGCGGCCCAGCAACTCGCCGAGCGGGTCGGACACCGGCTCGGTGAAGTCG
>CAYPTG010000234.1:0-2089 GCA_964413455.1 uncultured Mycobacterium sp.
GTTCATCACCAACTCCGGCACCGACATCACCCGACTGGTCACCGTCACCGCCGTCACCGGGACGGTAGGGGATCGCCGAGAGATCTCGGCGATCCTGATCCCTGTTCCGACACCGGGTTTTACCGTCGAACCGGCCTACGACAAGGTGGGCTGGAACGCCTCCGACACCCACCCGCTGTCGTTCACCGACGTGCGGGTGCCGGCTGAAAACCTGCTCGGAGAACGGGGCCGCGGCTACGCCAACTTCCTGCGCATCCTCGACGAGGGCCGGATCGCGATCGCGGCGCTGTCGACTGGAGTGGCCCAGGGCTGCGTGGACGAGTCGGTGAAGTATGCCGGCGAGCGGTCGGCGTTCGGCCACCCGATCGGCCACTATCAGGCCATCGAGTTCAAGATCGCCCGGATGGAAGCCCGGGCGCACGCCGCCCGTACCGCCTATTACGACGCGGCGGCGCTGATGCTGGCCGGCAAGCCGTTCAAGAAACAGGCCGCGATCGCCAAGCTGGTCGCCAGCGAGGCCGCCATGGACAACGCCCGTGACGCCACCCAGATCCACGGCGGGTACGGATTCATGAACGAGTACCCGGTGGCCCGGCACTACCGGGACAGCAAAATCCTGGAAATCGGTGAGGGCACCACCGAAGTGCAGCTGATGCTGATCGCCCGGGAAATGGGGTTGCGGTAGATCGAAACGGTTGGCTACAGCGTTGGCTACCGTGGTTGGCTAAATACCACCTCTGACCAGCGCCCCCGGCACGACTCGAACGTGCGACCTAGGGATTAGAAGGCCCTTGCTCTATCCACCTGAGCTACGGAGGCAATCGCTGAGACAGTCTAACGGCCGTGTCGCCCGATAGCGGTTTATCGGGTGTGATCTGCATAGATGCCAAAATCCTGTGAGTGATCTCCGGAAATTCTGGTGTCCGGCCGCCGTCTTCGCTAGCGTGACATGCGCGCCGGGCTCCCTGGGATTCTGGCCGCGAAGCGTGACTGGGTTTCTTCGAGGGAGCCGACTGTTGAGCAGCGCGATCGATGGGGCCGCTGTCCGGTACAACCGGGCCCTGCAGACAGGTTCGTTGGTGCTGCGCGGATCACCGGTCGCCGCCGGCTGGCTGTTGGGCTGGCTGGCCGCGGAATTCTCCCCGCACGTCGTCACCGGACACGCGCTCTCCGCACTGCCGTCCCCGTTGGAAAAGTTGGAGAAGGCGGCCAGCGGTCTTGCCGTCCAGCGCGCCGACAGTGTCTTGGAAGCCGCGCTGTGTGAGACGTTCGGTGATCGCTACCGGTCGTCGGTGCGCCACCCGTTGGCGTCCCCGCCGGCGCGCCGGCCCAGCCTGACCGGGCTGGTGGGTCCGCTTGGGCTGCGCCGTCGTTACGGCAGCACCACCGACATCCCCTACGGCCCGGGCGGCCGGCGTCATCTGCTCGATGTCTGGCGTCGCCCGGACCTGCCGGAGGGGCACCGATCGCCGGTGCTGATCCAGGTTCCCGGCGGCGGCTGGTCGATCAACGACAAACGCGGGCAGGCATATCCGCTGCTGTCTCGGATGGTCGAACTCGGCTGGACCTGCGTTTCGATCAACTACAGCCGCAGCCCGCGGGATGCCTGGCCGGCGCACATCGTCGACGTGAAGCGGGCCATCGCCTGGGTGCGCGCCAACATCGCTGACTACGGCGGCGACCCGGGCTTCATCGCCATGACCGGCGGCTCGGCCGGCGGCCACCTGAGCTCACTGGCCGCACTGACCGCCGACGACAAGAGCTTCCAACCGGGATTCGAGGACGCCGACACCACGGTGCAGGCCGCCGCCCCTTACTACGGCGTGTACGACCTGACCGACCACACCGCGATGCACAAGCTCATGGTTCCGCTGCTGGAGCACGTGGTCATGCAGCGCAGCTTCGCCGAGCACCGGGACCTGTTCGAAGCGGCCTCTCCCACCTTGCGCGCCCACCGCGGCGCCCCGCCGTTTTTCATCCTGCACGGCGAGAACGACGCCGTCATTCCCCGCTCGCAGGCGCACACCTTCCACCGCGCGCTGCGCGACGCCGGCGCCCGCACCGTCGCCTTCGCCGAAATCCCCAACGC
>CAYPTG010000234.1:2189-4187 GCA_964413455.1 uncultured Mycobacterium sp.
GTACAGGAGCGGATCGGTGGCGTACTCATGAGCGACGACAAGAACGCTGACGCGGCAACGCAATTGCCGGTGCCGGGCTCGGTGGCCGAAGTGCTGGCCAGCCCGTCGGGGCCGACGATCGGGGCCTTCTTCGACCTGGACGGCACCCTGGTCGCCGGGTTCACCGGGGTGATCCTCACCAAGGAGCGGTTCAAGAGCCGCGACATGGGCGTAGGCGAACTCATCGGAATGGCCACCGCCGGGATCGGTCACCAGCTCGGCCGGGTCGAGTTCGAAAGCCTGATCAACAGGACCATCGACATGCTGCGCGGCCACCCGCTGGCCGAACTGCAGAAGGCCGGCGAGCGGCTGTTCGCCGAAAAGATCCAGAAGCGCATCTACCCCGAGATGCGCGACCTGGTGCACGCCCACCTGGAACGTGGGCACACCGTGGTGCTCAGTTCCTCGGCGCTGACGATCCAGGTCGAGCCGGTCGCCCGCTTCCTGGGGATCCCATTCACCCTGAGTAACCAATTCGAGTTGGATGCGGACGGGGAGCTCACCGGGAAGGTGACCAAGCCGATCGTGTGGGGGCCCGGTAAAGCCGACGCGGTGCAGCGCTTCGCGAAGCGTCGGGGAATCGACTTGTCCCGCAGCTACTTCTACGCCGATGGTGACGAGGACATCGCGCTGATGGAGGTGGTCGGCAATCCGCGGCCCACCAACCCGGGCGACAAGATGGCCGAGGCGGCCCGCAAGCGCGGCTGGCCGATCCTGGAGTTCAGCAGCCGCGGGGGCGGCGGACTGCTGGGGCAGGTGCGCAATGTGCTCGGTGTCGGCTCCCTGGTGCCGGCCGCCTACGGTGCGGTCAGCTGGGGGTTGTTGACCCGCAACAAGCGCCGCGGCATCAACTTCTTCACCACCCGATTCCCGCAAATGTTGTTGAGCGTCAACGGGGTTCGGCTCAACGTGATCGGCGAGGAGAACCTGAACAAGCAGCGGCCGGCGGTGTTCATCTTCAACCACCGCAACAATTTCGACCCGCTGGTGGTGGGGTCGCTGATTCGGGACAACTTCACCTCGATCGGCAAGAAGGAACTTCAGAAGGACCCGGTGCTGGGAACGTTGGGGAAGTTCGTCGACACCGTCTTCATCGACCGCGACGATCCCAAGGCGGCCGTGGAGTCGATGCATCAGGCCGAGGAGCTGGCCCGCAAGGGCCTGTCGGTGTTGATCGCGCCGGAAGGCACCCGGCTGGACACCAAGTCGGTGGGGCCGTTCAAGAAGGGGCCGTTCCGGCTGGCCATGTCGGCCGGTATCCCGATCGTGCCGGTCGTCATCCGCAACGCCGAAGTGATCGCCGCCCGGAACTCCTCGACGCTGCATCCGGGCACGGTCGATGTCGTCGTCTTCCCGCCGTTGTCGCTGGACGACTGGACCCTGGACGACCTGCCCGATCGGATCGCCGAAGTCCGCCAGCTCTATGTCGACACGCTGCAGAACTGGCCGGCCGGCGAGGTGCCGGAGGCCGAGCTGTACACCCGGCGGGCAGCCAAGAAAGCCCCCGCCAAGAAGGCGCCCGCCAAGAAAGCCCCGGCCAAGAAAGCCCCGGCAAAAAAGGCAGTGGCCAAAAAAGCTGCGGTAAAGAAAGCGGTGGTGAAGAAGGCGCCGGCCAAGAACGTGCCGCCGGAGAAGCCGGAGAACAGAGTTAGGGGACGCCGATGAGCGCCGGCCATTACCTCGCTGACTTCAGCACCACCGATGACGCCCTGGTGCTGGCGTCGGTGTCGTCGAAGGCCGAGTTCGATCTGCTCAACGACTGGGTGCGGGCGCAGCGGCGGGCGCACCCGGACACCACGGTCGAGGTAATGCGACTGCCGCACAACGACGCCACCCCGCAGATGATCGATGAGCTGGCCGCCAAGCTGGACGCCGCCGAAGACCGCACCGTCGTACCGGTACGGGTCTTCTGGGTGCCGGGCGGCCTGCCCACCCGGGTCAAGCTGGTCGGCCTGATCT
>CAYPTG010000235.1:0-4172 GCA_964413455.1 uncultured Mycobacterium sp.
GTGATGGTGTCGTTGAAGTCTTGCGCGGTCAGGTCACGGGTAGCCATGACATGGCCAACGCCGGGTTGTCGGGTTGTGTTCCCGGACTAGCCGGGTGACGATGCGGCGCAACACAGAGAGCCGCTGAGGAGCCCGGCAATCGAACCAGCCCGATCGACTACGCCGTCAACGCGACCGATGCCTCGGCGGTGTAGCACAGGAACGTCAGCGTCTCCTCCAGGTACAGCTGCACGGTGTCGGCATCGTTGGACAGGTAGCCGATCGACACGTCGGTGCCCAGCTGCAGGTCGAAGTCGCCGCCGCGGGTGCTCAGCACGAACGCCCCGTCGATGGCCGGCGCCCAGATGATTTCGCCGTCGACCAGCCGGTTGAGGTGTTCCCGGATCGGGTAGCCGTGCGCGGTGGTCTCGCTGACCCGGGTGTAGGCGTCCGCCGAGAGCAGTACCGCGTACGGCCCGTCCACACCGGCCAGCCGCAGCTCGGAGAGCGCCTGGGAGATGACGTCGGGAGCCTCTCGGACATCCTCGGGCAGCACCAGCGGAGGGTTGGAGCTGCAACTGCGGATGCCCTGGATCGAGGCTGCGGCATAGCCTTCGAAGATCGCCCGGTCCTCGACGAACGCCAGCTTCTTGGCGGCATCCTTGACCGGATCCCAGTCGGCATCCTGGGACCCGCGCTCGACGTCGTCGATCGCGTCACGCGACACGGTGAACGGAACCCGCAGCCGCACCAGCGGCTGAGCGTCACGCAGGTGGGCCACCACCCCGTCACCCGGGGCCGCGACGCCGCGCAGGTGGCCGGTGCTCACCGCCGCCGCGGCCGGGCCGCCCGGGCCGCTGACGTCGACCACCCGCCGACCGGCGATGTGCCGCTTGAAGGTACGTGTGGCCTCTTCTTCGATTTGCGCCCAAGCGGATCCGGTGATCGGCGCGAGGTCGCGGTGCAGGTTGTTCATCGGGGTCGTCCTTTCAGGCTGCCGATCGGCAGGGAGCCGTCAGCGGTGGTCGCGGGTGCCGGTACGGCCACGGGATCGGTGCCGGGCCGGGGTGGCGGGTCGTCGAGGAAGCCGACGGTGGGGGTGAAGAACAGGGTTCCGGTGACCGCGGTGGAGAAATCCAGGATGCGGTCGGTATTGCCCGGCGGATCGCCGATGAACATGTTGCGCAGCATCGCCTCGGTCACCGCCGGGGTGCGCGAGTAGCCGATGTAGTAGGTGCCGTACTCCCCCTTGCCGAGCTCGCCGAACGGCATGTTAGCCCGCACGATCTGCAGCTGGTTGCCGTCGGCGTCATCGATAACATTAAGCGCCACATGGGAATTGGCCGGCTTGACGTCGTCGGGGAACTCGATGTCCTCCAGTTTGGTGCGACCGATGACCCGCTCCTGCTCGGCTACCGACAGCGATTCCCACGACGTCATATCGTGCAGGTACTTCTGTACGTGCACGTAGCAGCCGCCGGCGAAATCCGGGTCTTCGTCGCCGATCCGGGTAGCGACGACGGCCGGCGAACCGTCCGGGTTCTCGGTGCCGTCGACGAAGCCGAGCAGGTCGCGGTTGTCGAAGAACCGGAACCCGTGCACCTCGTCGACCACGGTGAGCGCACCGCCGGCCGACTTGAGCACCTGGCCGGCCAGCTCGAAGCAGACGTCCAGCACTTCGGCGCGGATGTGGAACAGCAGGTCACCCGGTGTGGACGGAGCGTGATGGCGGGCGCCGCGCAGTTCCGGGAACGGGTGCAGCTCGGCGGGCCGCGGGCCGGCGAACAGCCGATCCCAGGCGTCCGAGCCGATCGAGGTGACCATCGACAGGTGCTTGGCCGGGTCGCGGAATCCGACCGCCCGCACCAGACCCGACAGACCGGCCAGCGCATCGTGCACCCGGTCCTCCCCGCCGTCGGCGATGGTGGTGACCAGGAAGATGGCCGCGGACGTCAGCGGCGCCAACACCGGTTGTGGACGCGGTTCGGGCACCCCTGAACCTTATCGGCTCAGCTGCCGGATTCGGGCGGTCTCCGCCGGTCGAGGTGGCTATGCGGGACGAAAGTCCCCTCAGACGGTGAAGCCCAGCGCCCGCAGCTGCTCGCGGCCGTCTTCGGTGATCTTGTCCGGGCCCCACGGCGGGTTCCACACCCAGTTGATCTTGACGTCGTTGACCAGGCCGGAGCCGACCAGCGCCTGCAGCGTCTGGTCTTCGATCACGTCGGTGAGCGGGCAGGCCGCCGAGGTCAGCGTCATATCCACCACCGCCACCGGGCCGGCGTCGGCCTCCTCGACGTTGAGCCCGTAGACCAGCCCCAGGTCGACGACGTTGATGCCGAGTTCGGGGTCGACCACGTCACGCATGGCCTCCTCGATATCGGCCATCTGTTCGCTGGTCTGCGTGGATGTGTCGGTCATCGCCGCTCCTGCCTGTCGTGGTGATGGGATGCCTGGGCGACCGCGTCCTTGAACGCCAGCCAGCCCAGCAGGGCGCACTTCACCCGGGCCGGGTACTTCGACACCCCGGCGAAAGCGATGCCGTCGCCGAGCACATCCTCGTCGCCTTCGATTGTCCCCCGCGACGACAGCATCTCGCTGAACGCGGCCACCGTTTTCAGTGCGTCGCCGACGCTCTGGCCGATCACCTGGTCGGTAAGAACCGAGGTGGCGGCCTGGCTGATCGAGCAGCCTTGGGCGTCATAGGACACGTCGGTGACCTGTTCGCCGTCCTCGGAGAGCGCCACCCGCAGGGTCACCTCGTCACCACAGGTGGGGTTGACGTGGTGCACTTGCGCGCAGAACGGCTCCCGTAGGCCCCGGTGGTGCGGGTGCTTGTAGTGATCCAGGATCGCGTCCTGGTACATCTGTTCCAGCCTCACGCGAAGAACTCCACCGCCCTGCGCACCCCGGCGATCAGCCGGTCGACCTCTTCGAGGGTGTTGTAGACAGCGAATGAGGCCCGCGCGGTGGCGTGCACGCCGAAGCGCCGGTGCAGGGGTGCCGCACAGTGATGTCCGACCCGCACGGCGACACCGTCGTCGTCGAGCACCTGGCCGACGTCGTGGGCGTGCACCCCGTCGACCACGAAGGCCACCGGCGATCGGCGGACCGCCGGGTCGGCCGGGCCGATCAAGCGCACCTGCGGGATATCGGCCAGCCCTTGCACGGCGGCGGCCACCAGCCGGTGCTCGTGGCCCTGCACGGCCGCCATCCCGATGGCGTCGAGATACCGTGCGGCAGCGGCCAATCCGACGACCTGGGAGATCATCTGGGTGCCGGCCTCGAATCGCTGCGGTGGGGCGGCGTAGCTGACCGAGTCCATGGTGACGGTCTCGATCATGGACCCGCCGGTGAGGAAGGGCGGCAGCGTATCGAGCAGGCCGGGCCGTCCGTACAGCGCGCCGATCCCGGTGGGGCCGAGCATCTTGTGGCCGGAGAACGCGGCGAAGTCGACACCCAGTGCCGGCAGGTCGACCGGCTGATGCGGCACCGACTGGCAGGCGTCCAACACCGTCAGCGCGCCGACCTCCTTGGCCCGGGCAACCAGTTCGGTGACCGGCGCCGCGGTACCGGTCACATTCGAATGATGGGTGAACGCAACGACTTTGACGCGCTCGTCCAACTGCAGCGAGTCCAGGTCCAACTGCCCGTCGTCGGTGATCCCGTACCAGCGCAGCGTGGCGCCGGTGCGCCGAGCCAGTTCCTGCCAGGGAATCAGGTTGGCGTGATGTTCCAGTTCGGTGGTGACGATGACGTCACCGGGGCCGACTTGCTGCTCGAATCGGTTGTCGCCCAACACATAGGACACCAGGTTGAGGGCTTCGGTGGCGTTCTTGGTGAACACCAGGTCATCGGGTGCGGCCCCGACGAAACCGGCGATGCCGGCCCGGCCCTGCTCGAAGGCGTCGGTCGCCTCCTCCATCAGCTGGTGGGCACCGCGGTGCACCGCCCCGTTGGAGGTGAGCAGGAAGTCGCGCTCGGCGTCGAGCACCTGCAGCGGTTTCTGCGAGGTGGCGCCGGAATCCAGATAGGCCAACGGCTTCCCGCCGCGCATCGTCCGGCTCAGGATGGGGAAATCGGCGCGAATCCGCTCGATATCCAGGCCCGGGTCGGCGTTGTCCAGCACTCGCCTCGGGTCACGGTTTCCGAGGTCGGGGCCGAGGCCCACAAAGAGACCGAACTCGGTGATGCCG